>NZ_JARAVO010000014.1:0-64947 GCF_033792805.1 Streptomyces sp. PA03-1a | reverse complement strand
GAGCGGCGCCGCTTCCGGGGGCGGGACTGAAGCCGGCCCGTCCCATGGTGCGCTCCCCGGGCCCCGGGCCGGCTTCAGTCCCGCCCCCGGAAGCGGCGCCGCTCCACGTCATGGCCCGCGGGCTGGTCGGCGAGCCGGACCACCGGGTCCTCGGGCGCCCCGCGCCCGGCGACCACCGGCTCCACCGAGTGCAGGGCCTTCGCCCGGTACTGGGCCGCGTCCGCCAGCCGGAACAGCCGGCGCCCCGAGGTCACCACGCCGATCTCGGCGTCCGTGGACGCCACCCCGACCGCCACCCCGTCGCCCAGCCCCAGCCACTTGGTCCGCACGCACAGCTCCTCGGCGACCGCCACGACCTGCTCCGCGCGGTGCCCGACCGACAGCAGGCAGAACTCGTCGCCGCCCAGCCGCGCGACCAGGCTGCCCTCCAGTGCCGCCCCGCACAGCGACAGCACGGAGCCGAAGCCGACCAGCAGCCGGTCGCCGACCGCGTGCCCGAGCTGGTCGTTGACCCGTTTGAGCCCGTTGAGGTCGCAGACCATCAGGCTCACCGGGGTCCCGTCGGCCCGGTGCCGTTCCACCGCCTCCTCCAGCCGCTGGTCGACCGCCCGCCGGTTGGCCAGCCCGGTCAGCGGGTCGGTGAAGGCCAGCCGGCGCACCTCCGCCAGCCGCTCGGTCTGGGCGATCCCGGCCGCGGTGAGCGCCGCGAGCACGGTCGCGAACTCGGCGTCGTCCCGGTCGAAGACCGGCCGCCCGGCGCCCCGGGCCACGTACAGCTCGCCCCAGGCGAGCCCGTGCAGCATGATCGGCGCGACGACGCAGGAGGTGCGGCCGCGCCGCCGCAGCGTGGCCACCCGCTGGTGGCAGTAGGCGCCAGTACGGCCCGCCGCCGGGCCCTCGGCCGTCTCGATCCAGGCGTGCGGCTCGCCGCCCTCGGTCCACTTGGCGTGCAGGAACTCCACGATCTCCGGGAAGTCCGCGACCGAGTACACCTCCTCGACGGGCTGCGGCTCCTCGCCGGGCGCCAGGTCCCCGTCGTTGACCAGCACCCGCAGCCGTCCCCGGTCGCGCTCCCAGCGGGAGATCGCCGCCATGGAACCGCCGAGGGCGATCCGCGCCGAGGACGCGGCGGCGACGGCCGCCTCCATGGGCGACTTCGCCGCCGCCACCGCCCGCGCGAGTTCGGCGACGGCGCGCAGTCGAGCGTCCCCGCCGGTGCCGTTCATGCGCCCGTCTCCTGTCGCCCGCAGACTTTTTACCAGTTTGCGACGTTCGCACGGCCCCGCACGTTACGCGCCCGTCGGCGCGGTCGTTTTCCGCCTCAATCACTCACCCGGCCACACCGGGTCGCGCTTCTCGTTGAAGGCCGCGACACCCTCGGTGCGGTCCCCGGAGAAGGCGACCGTGCGCCACGCGGCGTCCTCGACGTCCAGCCCGGTCCGCAGGTCGGTGCCCTGGCCCAGCCGCAGCGCCCGCTTGGCCGCACGCAGGCCCACCGGCGAGTTCCCGGCGATCCGCGAGGCCAGGCCGAGCGCCTCCACGCGGTCCTGCCCCTGCTCCGCGAGCACGTCCACCAGACCCAGCGCCAGCGCCTCCGCCGCGGGCACCCGGCGCCCGGTGAAGATCAGCTGCGCCGCCCGGGCCGCGCCCACCCGGCGCGGCAGCAACTGCGTGCCGCCGCCACCGGGGATCACGCCCACCGTGACCTCCGGCAGCCCCACGACGGCCGTCGGGTCGGCGACGATCACGTCGCACGCCAGCGCCAGCTCGTACCCGCCGCCGAGGGCGAAGCCGTGCACCGAGGCCACGGACGGCATCGGCAGTTCCAGCACGGCCGTGTAGGCGGCCCGCGTGTACGGGCGCTGCCGCGCGAGGTCGGCGTCGGTGAAGGAGTTGCGCTCCTTCAGGTCGGCGCCCACGCAGAACGCCCGCTCGTGGGTCGAGGTGAGCACGGCACAGCTGACCGACCGGTCGGCGGACAGCGCCGCGCACGCCTCGGTGACCGCCCGGGCCATGTCCGTCGAGATGGCGTTCATCGCCTTGGGCCGGTCCAGCACCAGTTCCGCCACCCGCCCGGCGTCACCGTGCCTGCGTACCGCCACCCACTCGCCAAACCGCTGCTCGGCCATCGCGCCGCCACCTCCGGGTCGCTGTTAACGATCGTGAACCGTCGACCGCCAGCGTAGTGGGCGTGCCCGCTCAGCCGCCGCGGCGGTTCAGCAGCCAGGGCTCGACCACGCCGAGACCGCGCACCGGCCGCCGCCACATGGGCTGCAGCCCGAAGCGGTACTTCTCCTCCGACCCGGGCTCGAGCTCCGCCTCCGACTCGGGTGCCTCGCCCGCCGCGACGAGCGCCTGCGCCAGCTCGCCGTCGACGAGCACCGCGTCCCGTGGCGCTATCGAGGTCAGCCGGCTCGCCAGGTTCACCGTGGTGCCGAAAACGTCGCCCATGCGGGTCGTGACGGTGCCGAAGGCCATGCCGACGCGCAGCGCCGGCATCGTCTCGTCGCCGTTCATCGTCTCGATCAGCCGCATGCCGATCTCGGCGGCCGTGCCGGCGTCGTCCGCGACGAACAGCACTTCGTCACCGAGGGTCTTGATGAGCCGTCCGCCGTGCGCGGCCACCTGGTCGGCGGCCGTGGTCTCGAAGGCCTCGACCAGCTCGCCGAGTTCCTCCTCCTCCAGCCGCCGGGTGAGCCGGGTGAAGCCGACGAGGTCGGCGAAGCCGACCGCCAGCCGGCGGTCGACGGCCTCCTCGTCGTCCGAGCGGACGACCCGGCTGGTGGCGGCGGCCAGCTGGCGCCGCCACACGTAGGTGAGGAACTCCTCCAGCTCCGGCAGCAGCAGCTCGACCAGCGGATACGCCACCTCGCCCCGGGTCATGCCGGGTTCGGGCGGCTCGGTGAGCTCCTCCAGGAAGGAGTCGGTCTGCCACTCGGCCAGCCGGGCCGTGGTCTGGCCGGTGGAGCGGGCGACCTGGATCGCCGTGCTCTCGCTGATCAGCCCGGCCTCGACCAGACCCGCCAGGCGGCGCAGCGCCAGGACGTCGGCCTCGGTCAACGCGCGTGCCTGGCCGATGTCGGCGAAGCCCATCGCGCGCCAGAACCGGGCGGCGAGGTCCATCGAGACGCCGGCGCTGCGGGCCGCCTGAAAAGGTGTGTAGTGCCGTCCGGAGCCCAGGATCAGGTGCTCCAGGCGCAGTGCGATCGGGTCCTCTTCGATGGCGTGGGACCGGGTGGATCCGCCCCGTTCCTCGGGCTCCTCGCGCTCGTCGCGCTCCTCGTGTTCCGCCTGTTCGCGACGAGGCCCGCCCGGCTCCTCGTGCGGCGGGAGGTCGCTCGCGTCGTCCACGGTCACCGCCCGCCCCCTCCTGGGTCCCTGCGCACCGGCCCTTCCGATCACCGCGTCGGAGGCTGCCGCCTCAACAATACGGCAGGTGTGGCCTGGCTCACTGTCCCGCCGGCCGCACGTGGACGACGTCGCCCGCGGCGACCGCCCGCTCGCCCTCGCCGGTCGCGACGACCAGCCGCCCGTCGTCGTCGACGGCCACCGCCCGCCCGCCGACCTCGCCCCCGCCGGGGAGTTCGGCGCGCACGGTGCGGCCGAGCGTCACGCAGCCGGCGGCGTACGCCTGCTGCAGCCGGGAGCCGGCCGGATCGCCGTCGGCGCGCAGCCACTCGCCGTACCAGTCGGCCAGGGAACGCAGCACCGCGCGCAGCAGCGGGTCGCGGTCGGTGACCTTGGCCCCGGCGAGCATGAGCGAGCCCGCGGCCGGGACCGGCAGCTCCTCCTCGCGGAGGGTGACGTTGAGGCCGATGCCGATCACCACGGCGTCGTCGCCGACGCGCTCGGCGAGGATGCCGCCGGTCTTCCGTTCCTCGCCGTCGACGGTGACGAGCACGTCGTTGGGCCACTTCAGCCCGGTGTCCACGCCCGCCGTCCGTGCCACGGCGGTGGCCGTCGCCACACCGGCCAGCAGGGGCAGCCAGCCCCAGCGCCGGGGCGGGACGGAGGCCGGCCGCAACAGCACGGAGAAGAACAGCCCGGAGCGGGCGGGGGCCTGCCACTGGCGGTCCAGGCGGCCGCGCCCCGCGGACTGCTCCTCGGCGACCAGCACCGCGCCCTCGGCGGCGCCCTCCCGGGCCCGGGCGCCCAGGTCGCTGTTGGTGGAGCCGGTGGAGCCGACCACGTCCAGGTCGGTCCACAGGCTGTCGGGGGTGACGATCGCGCGGCGCAGGGCGGCCGCGTTGAGCGGCGGCCGCTCGAGGTCGGACCAGCGGTTCGAGGTCATACCTCCCAGCGTAGGGTCTGCCCTCCGGATCGCCGTGGACGCGCCCGCCAGGGCCCGGGACGACGCGGCGGCCGGGAAGGCGGACCCTGGGAGTGGAGTGTGGCCAACGCCGCACTGACCGGGCAGCATCCGCGCGGTTACGCTACGAAAACAGCATTACTCGCCAGTCACGTCACACCCTCAGAACGACCCGACGAGAGCAGGAGAGCCGCCTCCCATGGCCGAGCCGGAGATCGACATCCACACCACCGCGGGGAAGCTCGCGGACCTGCGCCGCCGCGTTGACGAGGCGACCCACGCCGGCTCGGCGCGCGCGGTGGAGAAGCAGCACGCCAAGGGCAAGCTGACCGCGCGTGAGCGCATCGAACTGCTGCTGGACGAGGGCTCCTTCGTCGAACTGGACGAGCTGGCCCGGCACCGCTCGACCAACTTCGGCCTGGAGAAGAACCGCCCCTACGGGGACGGCGTCGTCACCGGCTACGGCACGGTGGACGGCCGCCCGGTGGCGGTCTTCTCGCAGGACTTCACCGTGTTCGGCGGCGCGCTCGGCGAGGTCTACGGCGAGAAGATCGTCAAGGTCATGGACTGGGCGCTGAAGACCGGCTGCCCGGTCATCGGCATCAACGACTCCGGCGGCGCGCGCATCCAGGAGGGCGTCACCTCGCTCGGCCTGTACGGCGAGATCTTCCGCCGCAACACCCACGCGTCCGGCGTCATCCCGCAGATCTCGCTCATCCTGGGCCCCTGCGCGGGCGGCGCGGTCTACTCCCCCGCCATCACCGACTTCGTGGTGATGGTCGACCAGACCTCGCACATGTTCATCACCGGCCCGGACGTCATCAAGACCGTCACCGGTGAGGACGTCGGCTTCGAGGAACTGGGCGGCGCCCGTTCGCACAACACCGTCTCCGGCAACGCGCACCACATGGCCGGCGACGAGAAGGACGCCATCGAGTACGTCAAGGCGCTGCTGTCCTACCTGCCGTCCAACAACCTCCAGGAGGCCCCGGCCTTCCCGCAGGAGGCGGAGCCGGAGGTGTCGGCGGAGGACCTCGAGCTCGACACCCTGATCCCGGACTCGGCGAACCAGCCGTACGACATGCACCAGGTCATCGAGCACGTCCTGGACGACGGCGAGTTCCTGGAGACCCAGGCGCTGTTCGCGCCCAACATCGTGACCGGCTTCGGCCGGATCGAGGGCCACCCGGTCGGCGTCGTCGCCAACCAGCCGATGCAGTTCGCCGGGTGCCTGGACATCAACGCCAGCGAGAAGGCGGCGCGTTTCGTCCGCACCTGCGACAGCTTCAACGTCCCGGTCGTCACCTTCGTCGACGTGCCCGGCTTCCTGCCCGGCACCGACCAGGAGTGGAACGGCATCATCCGGCGCGGCGCCAAGCTGATCTACGCGTACGCCGAGGCGACCGTCCCGCTGATCACCGTCATCACGCGCAAGGCGTTCGGCGGCGCCTACGACGTCATGGGCTCCAAGCACCTCGGCGCCGACCTCAACCTGGCCTGGCCGACCGCCCAGATCGCCGTCATGGGCGCCCAGGGCGCCGTCAATATCCTGCACCGCCGCACCCTGGCCGAGGCGGGCTCCCCGGAGGGGGCGGAGGCGCTGCGCGCCCAGCTGATGCAGGAGTACGAGGACACCCTGCTCAACCCCTACGTCGCCGCGGAGCGCGGCTACGTCGACGGCGTGATCCTGCCCTCGGAGACCCGCACGCACCTGGTGAAGGCGCTGCGGACGCTGCGCAACAAGCGCGAGAGCCTGCCCCCCAAGAAGCACGGCAACATCCCCCTGTAAGGAGCGCGCCCAGCCATGGTGATCAAGGTCGAACGGGGCAACCCGACCCCCGAGGAGCTGGCGGCCGTCGTGGCCCTCGTCCAGGCCCGGGCCGCGGCGGCCGCGGGGCCCGCCGACGGCCCGCGGGCGTCCGACGAGTGGGCCTCCCCCGCGCGCAACGTCCCCGGGCGGATGCTGCGCCCGGCGCCGGCGGCCTGGCGCGCCACCTACTGGCCGCACTGAGCACGGAGCGGACGGAAATGGTCCGCATGCCCGCCCGCGCCTGAGTATCCGTACTCAGGCGCGGGCGTCCGCCACGGCGCAACCTGGACGGCATGCTGTGGTCAGACCCGTCCGACGAACCGCCCGAGGAGATGCGGCAGGCGCAGGCGATGCTGCGCCGCGCGATGATCGTGATCGCCGTCGCCGTCCCCCTGATCACGGCCCTGGTGGCCTGGCGCGGCTGACTACGATGACGGGCATGACCGACAGCAGCCGCAGCCCCCGCCCGCTCGTCCTCGCCTCCGCCTCCCCCGCGCGCCTGGGACTGCTGAAGCAGGCCGGGCTCGACCCGCGGGTCGTCGTCAGCGGCGTCGACGAGGACGCGATCAGCGCGCACACCCCCGCCGAGCTGGCCCGGGTGCTGGCCGAGGCCAAGGCCTCGGTGGTCGCCGCCCAGCTCTCCGACGGCGAGGTGGTCGTCGGCTGCGACTCCGTCCTGGACCTGGACGGCCAGGCGCTGGGCAAGCCGGTCGACGCCGAGGACGCCACGGCCCGCTGGAAGTCCATGCGCGGCCGCTCCGGTGTGCTGCGGACCGGCCACTGCGTCATCGACCTCGCCACCGGCCGCCGGGTCTCGGCCACCGCCTCCACCACGGTGCGGTTCGGCACCCCGGACGACGACGAGATCGCCGCCTACGTCGCCTCGGGCGAGCCGCTGCACGTGGCCGGCGCCTTCACCCTCGACGGCCGTTCCGCGCCGTTCGTCGAAGGCATCGAGGGCGACCACGGCAACGTCATCGGCATCTCGCTCCCGCTGCTGCGCCGTCTGCTCGCCGAGCTGGACCTGCGCATCACCGACTTCTGGGTCTGACCGGACCGGCCGGCCGGCCCGGCCGGCCCGCTCAGACGGCGGCGGGGGCCACCGGCGGCGGGGGCGTGCTCCCGCCGGGCTCGTCGCCCGGACCGGAGGCCGGACCCGGGGCCGGACCGGAGGCCGGGGCCTCCTCCCCCGCGTAGAGCACCAGGGCGAGCACCACGAACCCCAGGATCACCATCATCCCCACGAACGCGGCCCAGCCGACCGGGGCCGCCAGGCCCGCGCCCAGGACCGCGTGGGTCACCGCGCACACGATGAGCACGATCCGGCCGAAGCGGCCCGGCGCCCGGTCGCGCTGCGCCATGCGGACGAGGACGACGGCGCAGCCGATGAGGAAGAGCGCCATCAGCACACCGGCCGCCCACGCGCCCACCGCCATGGCGTCCGGATCGAGCCCGGCCAGGGACATCTGCTGGTGGCGCACGGCTATGCCCATGATCCAGTTGACGAAGGCGAAGCCGAACGCCTCCAGGACCAACAACACAGCCGCCGTCACGGCGACACTTCTGCGCACTCCGCGCCCCCTGTCCCAGGACCCCATTACCGGCGGTATTTCGTGGGCCGAACGCTACTAACGGGTAGGAGTTGCGGCAAGAGTCCGCGCGGCGCCACCCGTATGGGGCGCCGGTCCGGCAAAGATTTCCCCGGGCCTTCGTGGAGTTCCCACAAAAAAAGCGCCACGTCGGTCACGGTGGAGGACGGTGACCCGGCCCACACCCCAGGGCCTCAAGCACCGGGATAAATGGGGCTTTACCGTAGGAAGCCAAGGCATCCGGGTCTCGATTGGGGGCCCGTATCACCCTCCGTGTGGGCAAGCTCACCCCCAGGGGTGCCTCGGCACGAAGTGTCGCCAGTACCTAAACTCTGCTTGTTTCAAGGAGGGAGCCATCGTGCGCAAGGTGCTCATCGCCAACCGCGGTGAAATCGCAGTCCGCGTCGCCCGTGCCTGCCGGGATGCCGGGATCGCCAGCGTGGCCGTCTACGCGGAGCCGGACCGGGACGCGCTGCATGTGCGCGTGGCCGACGAGGCGTACGCGCTGGGCGGTGACACCCCGGCCACCAGTTACCTGGACATCTCCAAGGTGCTGGCGGCCGCAGCCGAGTCCGGGGCCGACGCCGTCCACCCCGGCTACGGCTTCCTGTCGGAGAACGCCGACTTCGCCCAGGCCGTCCTGGACGCCGGGCTCACCTGGATTGGTCCCCCGCCGCAGGCCATCCGTGACCTCGGCGACAAGGTCGCCGCCCGCCACATCGCCCAGCGCGCCGGAGCGCCCCTGGTCGCCGGCACCCCCGACCCCGTGTCGGGCGCCGACGAGGTCGTGGCGTTCGCGCGCGAGCACGGCCTGCCGATCGCGATCAAGGCCGCCTTCGGCGGCGGCGGCCGCGGACTGAAGGTCGCCCGAACCCTGGACGAGGTCCCCGAGCTGTACGAGTCGGCCGTCCGCGAGGCCGTCGCCGCCTTCGGCCGCGGCGAGTGCTTCGTCGAGCGTTACCTCGACAAGCCCCGGCACGTGGAGACCCAGTGCCTGGCCGACAGCCACGGCAACGTCGTGGTCGTCTCCACCCGGGACTGCTCCCTGCAGCGCCGCCACCAGAAGCTGGTGGAGGAGGCCCCCGCGCCCTTCCTGACCCCGGAGCAGAACGCCCAGCTGTACGCGGCGTCCAAGGCCATCCTCAAGGAGGCCGGCTACGTCGGTGCCGGCACCTGCGAGTTCCTGGTCGGCACGGACGGCACCATCTCCTTCCTGGAGGTGAACACCCGTCTGCAGGTCGAGCACCCGGTCACCGAGGAGGTCACCGGCATCGACCTGGTCCGCGAGATGTTCCGCGTCGCCGACGGCGAGGAGCTCGGCTACGACGACCCGCCGCTGCGCGGTCACTCGTTCGAGTTCCGCATCAACGGCGAGGACCCCGGCCGGGGCTTCCTCCCCGCCCCCGGCACCGTCACCCGTTTCGACGCGCCCACCGGCCCCGGTGTGCGTCTGGACGCGGGTGTCGAGGCCGGCAGCGTGATCGGCCCCGCCTGGGACTCCCTGCTGGCCAAGCTGGTCGTCACCGGCGCCACCCGGCAGCAGGCCCTGCAGCGCGCCGCGCGCGCCCTGGCCGAGTTCCAGGTCGAGGGCATGGCCACCGCCATCCCGTTCCACCGCGCGGTGGTCGCCGACCCCGCCTTCGCGCCCGAGGTCCACGGCAAGCCCGGTCCTTTCACCGTCCACACCCGGTGGATCGAGACCGAGTTCGTCAACGACATCAAGCCCTTCGCCGCCCCGGCCGACGCCGAGGAGGACGCCGAGCCCGGCCGCGAGACCGTGGTGGTCGAGGTCGGCGGCAAGCGGCTGGAGGTCTCCCTGCCCGCCTCGCTGGGCATGACCCTGGCCCGCACCGCCGCCGCCGGCGGTGCCCGCCCCAAGCGCCGCGCCACCAAGAAGGCCGGCTCCGCCGCCTCCGGTGACTCCCTGACCTCCCCGATGCAGGGCACGATCGTCAAGATCGCCGTCGAGGAGGGCCAGCACGTCAACGAGGGCGACCTCGTCGTGGTGCTGGAGGCGATGAAGATGGAGCAGCCCATCAACGCCCACCGCGCCGGCACCATCAAGGGCCTCACCGCGGACGTCGGCTCCTCCGTCTCCTCGGGTGCCCTCCTCTGCGAGATCAAGGACTGACATCCCGTCCGCGGACGGCAGCACGAACGCCGCGGGCCCCAGCCGGTGACCGGCTGGGGCCCGCGGCGTTCTCCGTCCGGGACGCCCTGGGTGCAGGCCTAGCGACGCCGCGGGGCCAGGTCGGCGATCCGGGCGGCCTGCTGCTCCCCGGCCAGTTGGGCGGTGCGCAGCGGGGACATGCCCGACACGCTGCCACCCGACTGGCCGGCGGCCCTGGCGCGCGGCTCACCGGGAGCCGTACCGCCCGGGTAGTTGCCGGAGGGGTGCTGATGGCGCCGGGGTCCCGGCACGGGCGGCATCTCCCGTCGCTGCCGCCCGTGGGGCATCCCGTTGTCCGCCCCGTCGGTCGGCGCGACGGCGACCTGGACACCGCGGTCGGCCAGGGCCTGGAGCTCCGTCGCGGCGCGGTCGTCGCCCGCCGGCGGTTCGTCCGTGACCAGATGCGTGATCAGGTCCGTGGGCACGGTCTGGAACATGGTGTCCGTGCCCAGCTTGGTGTGGTCGGCCAGGACCACGACCTCCGCCGCCGCCTGGACCAGGGCCCGGTCGACGCTGGCGGAGAGCATGTTGGACGTGGACAGCCCCCGTTCCGCGCTCAGTCCCGCCCCGGACAGGAAGGCCCGCGACACCCGCAGCCCCTGCAGGGACTGTTCGGCGCCGCTGCCGACCAGCGCGTAGTTGGAGCCGCGGAGCGTGCCACCGGTCATGACGACCTCGACCCGGTTCGCATGCGCCAGTGCCTGCGCCACCAGCAGGGAGTTGGTGACGACGGTCAGCCCCGGCACCCGGGCGAGCCGGCGTGCCAGCTCCTGGGTGGTCGTGCCGGCGCCGACGACGATGGCCTCGCCCTCCTCGACGAGACCTGCCGCGAGATCGGCGATCGCCGTCTTCTCCGCGGTCGATAGATGGGATTTCTGCGGGAAGCCGGACTCCCTGGTGAAGCCCCCCGGCAGCACCGCACCGCCGTGCCGGCGGTCGAGCAGTCCTTCTGCCTCCAGCGCCCGCACGTCACGCCGTACGGTCACTTCCGAGGTCTGGACGACGCGGGCGAGCTCACGGAGCGAAACCGCTCCGTTGGCGCGCACCATTTCGAGGATCAGTTGGCGACGTTCTGCTGCGAACACGAAACTGACAGTAACGCCAATGACCGTCTGCTATCAGCAGTTTGCACCGATTAACAGAAGTTGTTCGCAGTGCCGGACGTCCCGTGCTATAGAGACGAGGGCATTCGCCCGGGTGGCGACCGGCACCGGCCCCGGAGGCGGGCGTCAGAGCTCCCCGGCCGCCTTGCGGGTCGCCAACTGCCGTGCGGCTTCGGCGATCGAGCCCGAGAGCGACGGGTAGACCGTGTAGGTGTTCGCCATCTGTTCGACGGTCAGATTGTTGTCGACCGCGATCGAGATGGGGTGGATGAGTTCGCTCGCGCGCGGCGAGACGACCACACCGCCGACGATGATGCCGGTGCCCGGACGGCAGAACAGCTTCACGAAGCCGTCCCGGATGCCCTGCATCTTGGCGCGCGGGTTGCGCAGCAGCGGGAGCTTGACGACCCGTGCGTCGATGACGCCCGCGTCGACGTCGGCCTGGGTGTAGCCGACGGTCGCGATCTCGGGGTCGGTGAAGACGTTCGAGGAGACCGTCTTGAGGTTGAGCGGGCCGACCGTCTCGCCCAGGAAGTGGTACATCGCGATCCGGCCCTGCATGGCCGCGACCGAGGCGAGCGCGAAGACGCCCGTGACGTCACCGGCCGCGTACACGCCGGGGGCCGAGGTGCGGGAGACCTTGTCGGTCCAGATGTGGCCGGAGTCCTTGAGCTTGACGCCCGCGCCCTCCAGGCCCATGGCGGCGGTGTTCGGTATGGCGCCGACCGCCATGAGGCAGTGGCTGCCGGTGATGACCCGGCCGTCGGAGAGGGTGACCTCGACGCGGTCGCCGACCCGCTTGACGGACTCGGCACGGGAGCGGGCCATGACGTTCATGCCGCGGCGGCGGAAGACGTCCTCCAGGACGGCGGCCGCGTCCGGGTCCTCGCCGGGCAGGACGCGGTCGCGGGAGGAGACGAGCGTCACCTTGGAGCCCAGGGCCTGGTACGCGCCGGCGAACTCGGCGCCGGTCACACCGGAGCCGACCACGATGAGCTCCTCGGGGAGCTCGTCCAGGTCGTACACCTGCGTCCAGTTGAGGATCCGCTCGCCGTCCGGCTTCGCGTCGGGCAGCTCGCGGGGGCGGCCGCCGGTGGCGATCAGGACGGCGTCGGCGGTGAGGGTCTCGGAAGTGCCGTCGGCCGCCTCGACGATGACCGTGCGGGAGCCGTCGATCGCCTGCATGCCCTCCAGCCGGCCACGGCCGCGCATCACCCGGGCACCCGCACGGGTGACGGAGGCGGTGATGTCGTGGGACTGGGCGAGCGCGAGGCGCTTCACCCGCCGGTTGACCTTGCCGAGGTCGACGCCGACGACCCGGGCGGCCTGCTCGACGTGCGGTGTGTCGTCCGCCACGATGATGCCCAGTTCCTCGTACGACGAGTCGAAGGTGGTCATCACCTCGGCCGTCGCGATCAGGGTCTTGGACGGCACGCAGTCGGTGAGCACCGAAGCCCCGCCCAGACCGTCGCAGTCGACGACGGTCACCTCCGCGCCCAGCTGGCTGGCCACGAGGGCCGCTTCGTATCCGCCGGGTCCGCCACCAATGATCACGATCCGAGTCACGTACCCCATTGTCCCGCACGCGCCAAGTGATCACTTACGGGGGCGGTGCCCCGCTGTCGTACTCTCATGACCATGTCGCTCTACGCCGCCTACGCCGGCAACCTCGACGCCCGGCTGATGACGCGCCGCGCCCCGCACTCGCCCCTGCGCGGCACCGGCTGGCTCAGCGGCTGGCGCCTCACCTTCGGCGGCGAGCAGATGGGCTGGGAGGGCGCGCTCGCCACCCTGGTGGAGGACCCGCTGCACCAGGTCTTCGTCGGGCTGTACGACATCGCCCCGGTCGACGAGGAGCCGATGGACCGCTGGGAGGGCGTCCCGCTGGGCATCTACCGGCGCCACATGGCGCGGGTGCACACCCTCGACGGCGACGTGCCCGCGTGGCTGTACGTCCTCAACGACTACGAGGGCGGCCTGCCGTCCGCGCGCTACCTCGGCGAGATCGCCGACGCGGCGGAGTCCGCGGGCGCCCCGCACGACTACGTCATGGAACTGCGCAAGCGTCCCTGCTGACCCGCCGGCAACGACGGCCGCAGGACGTCCGGGAGGTCCCGCAGGGCCCGTCAATCGGCGGATCCTCCGAAATTTCGCAGACCGTGACCTGGGACGTCTACGCGCGTAGGAGAGAACCGGCTACTCTCATCCGCGTGAACTCTTCCGCAACTCCCCACGCCGCCCGAACCCCGCTGGGCGACCCGTACGCCGCCGCCACGGCCGCCGCCGCCCGGCTGCGCGAGCTGACCGGCGGCGAGACCCACGACGTCGCCCTGGTGATGGGCTCCGGCTGGGTGCCGGCCGCCGACGCCCTCGGCGAGGCCGAGTACGAGTTCGACGTGACCGAGTTGCCGGGCTTCCCGCCGCCCGCCGTGGCCGGGCACTCCGGCAAGGTGCGCTCGGTGCGGATCGGCGACAAGCGGGCGCTGGTCTTCCTGGGCCGCAACCACTTCTACGAGGGCCACGGCGTCGCCACCGTCGCGCACGGCGTGCGCACCGCCGTGGCCGCCGGCTGCAAGACCGTCGTCCTGACCAACGGCTGCGGCGGGCTGCGCCCCACCTACCGTCCCGGCCAGGCCGTGCTGATCAGCGACCACATCAACATGACGGCCGCCTCGCCGATCGTCGGCGCCAACTTCGTCGACCTCACCGACCTGTACTCGCCGCGGCTGCGCGCCCTGTGCAAGGAGGTCGACCCCTCCCTGGAGGAGGGCGTCTACGTCCAGCTCCCCGGCCCGCACTACGAGACCCCGGCCGAGATCAAGATGGTCCGGGTCATCGGCGGCGACCTCGTCGGCATGTCCACCACGCTGGAGGCCATCGCGGCCCGCGAGGCGGGCGCCGAGGTGCTCGGCATCTCGCTGGTGACCAACCTCGCCGCCGGCATGACGGGCGAGCCGCTGAACCACGAGGAGGTCCTGGAGGCCGGCCGCGACTCCGCCGCGCGGATGGGCAGCCTGCTCGCCCAGGTGCTCGAGCGCATCTGACCGCCCCGCACCCCCCGGTGGGGCGGGCCGGCGCACCCGTACGGGCACGCCGCGCGCGATCCCGGGGGTGCCCGCACCCTGGTTAGGGAAGGCGCGCCACGGGGAGGTAACCGGGCGGCGCCCGTCGCGGCAGCCCGCTCCACCGCCGCCCGGCCGGACGGGATCCCGCCGCGCGGCCTCCCGCTGTGGCAACGGCCGCGGGCAGGACGGGCCGGAGGCCCCAGGCCGACCCGCGCGGGGCGCGGGCGGCACCGAAGACGACATCGCAGGAGCATCACGTGGCAAGCGCAAGCGAGAAGGCGGAGCTGATCCCTCAGGCGCGCACCTGGCTGGCCGAGGACCCGGACCCCGGCACCCGGGCCGAGTTGGAGGCGCTGCTCACGGCCGTCGAGTCGGGCGACCCGGCGGCGGCCGAGGACCTCGCGGCCCGGTTCTCCGGCACCCTGCAGTTCGGTACGGCGGGGCTGCGCGGGGAGGTCGGCGCGGGCCCGATGCGCATGAACCGCTCCGTGGTCATCCGGGCCGCCGCCGGTCTCGCCGCGTACCTCAAGGCGCAGGGCCAGGGCGACGGGCTGGTCGTCGTGGGTCACGACGCCCGCCACAAGTCGGTGGACTTCGCCCGTGACACCGCCGCCGTCATGGTCGGCGCGGGCCTGCGGGCGGCCGTGCTGCCCGGGCCGCTGCCCACGCCGGTGCTGGCCTTCGCGATCCGTCACCTGGGCGCCGTCGCGGGCATCGCCGTGACCGCGAGCCACAACCCACCCCGTGACAACGGCTACAAGGTCTACCTGGGCGACGGCTCGCAGATCGTCCCGCCCGCCGACGCCGGGATCGCCGACGAGATCGCCGCGATCGGCCCGCTGACCGGCGTCCCGCTGGCGGACGAGGGCTGGCAGCTCCTCGGTGAGGAGGTCGTCGAGGCCTACCTGGACCGCGCCGCCGCGGTCGTGGACCGGCACACCCCGCGCGACATCTCGGTCGTCTACACCCCCCTGCACGGTGTCGGCCGCGACGTGCTGACCGCCGCCTTCGAGCGGGCCGGGTTCGCCGCCCCGCACGTCGTCGCCGAGCAGGGCGAGCCCGACCCGGACTTCCCGACCGTCGCCTTCCCCAATCCGGAGGAACCGGGGGCGATGGACCTGGCCTTCGCCGCGGCCCGGGCCCTCGGCCCCGACGTCGACATCGTCATCGCCAACGATCCCGACGCCGACCGCTGCGCCGTGGCCGTGCCGGACCGCACCGCCGCGGACGGCTGGCGCATGCTGCGCGGCGACGAGGTCGGCGCGCTGCTCGCCACCCACCTGGTGCACCGCCGGGCCAGCGGAACCTTCGCGGCGAGCATCGTCTCCTCCTCCCTGCTCTCGCGCATCGCGGCCCGCGCGGGGCTGCGTTACGCCGACACCCTGACCGGCTTCAAGTGGATCTCCCGGGTGGAGGGCCTGCGGTTCGGCTACGAGGAGGCCCTGGGCTACTGCGTGGACCCCGTGGGCGTGCGGGACAAGGACGGCGTCACCGCCGCCCTGGCGGTCGCGGAACTGACCGCCGAGCTCAAGGCCAAGGGCCGTACGCTCTCCGACCTGCTGGACGACATCGCCCTGGAGTACGGACTGCACGCCACCGACCAGCTCTCGGTGCGGGTCGCCGACCTGTCGGTCATCGACGACGCGATGAGCCGGCTGCGGGAGCGGCCGCCCAGCTCGCTGGCCGGTCTCGCCGTCGTCACCGCCGAGGACCTCTCCAAGGGCAGCGCGGAGCTGCCGCCGACCGACGGCCTGCGCTACCGGCTGGCCGGCTCCCCGGGAGCCGGTGTGGAGTCGGCACGCGTGATCGTGCGGCCGAGCGGCACCGAGCCCAAGCTGAAGTGCTACCTGGAGGTCGTGCTGCCCGTGCCGGGCGCCGACCGGCTGGCCGCCGTCCGCGCCCAGGCCGCCGACGTCCTCGCGGCCGTCAAGGCCGACCTCGCGACCGCCGCCGGGCTCCCCCGGGACGAGGCCGCGGCGAAGGCCTGACGCTCCGACAACGCCGACGCCCCGGTCGTGCCCGCTCGGGCACGACCGGGGCGTCGGGGTGTGCGCCCGGTCCGGCGGCTCAGCCGATGGCGAGCAGGACGATCAGCACGACCGCCCCCGCCACCGCCGGGGCGATCACCTCGTACGCCCAGCGGACCGTGACCTCGCCCTGCGCGCCCTCGCGGCCGCCGTGCCGCTCCGCGAGCTCGCGCAGTTCGTCCACGACCCGGTCGGACCAGGCCCGGGTCGACTCCGTGGCACCGGGACGGGACCCCAGCGTCGCGCCCGGGTCGCCCGCCGCGGCGGCGCGCGTCTTGGCCCGCGCGGCCCGCTTGCGGGCGCGCATCGACACGGGGACGGCCCACAACTGGTACTTCCTGCCCTCCGCGAACAGCTCCGTCGAGTACCCCGAGCGCAGCCCCTCCACGGCGCTCCAGGGCGCGGTGACGGTGCGGAACGGGTTGCGCACCAGGAGCCGGTCGTCACCGGCCAGGACGACCGGACGCAGGGTGAACGCGACGACCAGCGGCACGATCAGCAGCAGCAGTGCGAGGGCCACCCAGGGCGTGTCGCCCGTACCGCGCACGATCGCGTCGATGCCGAGCCACAGCGTGATGGCGAGCATGAGCACGCCGCCAACGACGCCGGCCGTCGAGCGGTAGGAGCGCTCGGCGTACTTCGGCTGCCCGGGGTCGGGCTGCGGTTCGGGGGCGGGGTTCTCGGAACTCGTCATGAGATCAGATTGTGCCTGACCCCGGCCCTGCGCCCCGCGGGACGGAGGTTGCGTTAGTGCATCGGCGTCAGCGGCCGCCTACTGGTACCCCTTGTCCTCCCTGGAGTCGTAGACGCGCTTGCCCGCCGCGTCGTAGCCCTGGATGTGCGGCAGGGAATCCTCCGGCGCGGCGAGGACCCCGGTCGCGACGAAGTAGCCGTGGTCGAGCACCGCCTGCCGGGTGACGCCGCCCCAGGAGACGGTGACCTTGGCGACCCCGGGTTCGACCGTGCCGATGCTGCCCCAGCGGAAGGGGAAGTGGTACGGCAGCCCCGGGCCGGTGGTGCCGTCCTGCTTGTAGAGCCGGTAGGCGTTCTCGTCCGGCACGACGGGCCCGCGGCCCGGGGCGCCGTCCGCTCCGACGCTGCTGTTGATGCCGCCCGCCTTCCCGTCCTTGTCCGTGCAGATCAGGCGGGCGGGGGCGCCGTCCACGGTGCCGACCGCCACCACACGGATGCCGTCGCCCGGGGAGTTTTCGTCGCCGGTGGCGTTCAGCGCGAGGATCACGCGGTAGTCCTCGGCCTTCCCGTAGTCGCCGGCGAAGGCGGACGCCTTGGGCTGGTGTTGCCCGCCGTACGCCAGGCACCTCTCCAGCACCTCGCCCGCCCGCTCCATCGTGATCCCGTCCGCCAGCTGCCCCGGCGTCGCGGGACCTTCGGGCCCGCTCGCCCGCGCCGTGGCGGAGGTGCGCGGCTGGACGGCGCTCGCCGTCACCGACGGCCGGGCGTCGTGGGCTGGCAGCGCGGTCGTGCCGGCACCGCCGGGCTGGTAGTGCATCGCGACGGCCGTGCCCGGCACCGCGACCAGCGCCGCCAGCCCTGCCCCGGCGGCGAACACCCGGCGTCTGCGGCTCGTCCTGCCCTGGCGCACGATCGTGGCGTAGGGCGCCTCGCCGGTGCGCAACCCGTCCGTCTGTTCCTCGAGGAGCTCGCGCAGCTGCGCCTCGAACTCCGTGTCGCCGTCCGCGGGGCCGAACCCCGCCGTGTCTGCCTTGTCCCTCATCGGACCCCTCCTTCGACCCTCGTGTCCTTCGCCGGGCCCCATGGCCCCGTCCTCGTCCCTGCGGCCGCCCCGACGGCGACAGGCTCCGCGGCCGCCACGGCCGTGCCCAGCCGGGCCCGCAGCTTGGCCAGGCCCCTGGCCGCCTGGCTCTTGACCGTCCCGGCCGAGCAGCCCAGCGCATGGGCCACCTCGGTCTCCGACAGGTCGTCCCAGTACCGCAGCACGACCACGGCCCGCTGCCGTGCGGGCAGCTCGCCGAGCGCCGCCAGCAGCTCCTCCCGCAGCGCCACCCGTGCCGTGGGATCGGCTCCGGCGCCCTCGGGCGGTACGTCCGTGAGCCGTTCGGCCACGCGTTTCTTGCGGAACCGGTCCTTGTTGCAGCTGATCAGGATCCGTCGCACGTAGGCGTCCGGATTGTCGCTGCGCTGCACCCGCCGCCAGGACCGGTAGGCCTTGGCCAGCGCGGTCTGCGCCAGGTCCTCGGCGTGATGCCGGTCACCCGTGAGCAGATAGGCGGTCCTGACCAGATGGGTCCATCTGGCACGGACGTAGCCTTGGAACTCCGCCTCGTCGTCTGGATTCATCGATGACCCCCTTCACCCACCAGACCACCGGTTCCGCCGATTCGGTTGCCGGGCCCCCCGTACGGGGACAGTCGGGCCCGTTCCGACCGGTGACATTCGCTACGCGCGTAGATATGCTGGTGTGGTGACCATGCCCACCACTGTTCCCGCTCACGGCCCCGACGCCGCGGCCCGGCTGGCGTCCATGGCCGACGTCACGGCCTCCGACGCCGCGCTACGCCGCTTCCTGCACGGGCTGCCCGGCGTCGACGCGGTCGGCCTCGAAGGCCGCGCCGCAAGCCTCGGCACCCGTTCGATCAAGACCACGGCGAAGGCGTACGCCATCGACCTGGCGATCTCGATGATCGACCTGACCACGCTCGAAGGCGCGGACACCCCCGGCAAGGTCCGGGCGCTGTCCGCCAAGGGCGTCAGCCCGGACCCGACCGACCGCACGACCCCCCGGGTCGCCGCGATCTGCGTCTACCCGGACATGGTCGCGACCGCCAAGGAGGCCCTCGGCGACTCCGGCGTGCGCGTCGCGTCCGTCGCCACCGCCTTCCCGGCCGGCCGCGCCGCGCTGCCGGTGAAGCTCGCCGACACCGCCGACGCGGTGGCCGCGGGCGCCGACGAAGTGGACATGGTCATCGACCGCGGCGCCTTCCTCGCCGGCCACTACCTGAAGGTCTTCGAGGAGATCAAGGCGGTCAAGGAGGCCTGCCGCCGTCCCGACGGCAGCTCCGCCCACCTCAAGGTGATCTTCGAGACCGGCGAGCTGGCCACGTACGACAACATCCGCCGCGCCTCCTGGCTCGGCATGCTCGCCGGCGCCGACTTCATCAAGACCTCCACCGGCAAGGTGGCGGTCAACGCCACCCCCGCCAACACCCTGCTGATGCTCGAGGCCGTGCGCGACTTCCGCGCCGCCACCGGCGTCCAGGTCGGCGTGAAGCCCGCCGGTGGCATCCGCACCTCCAAGGACGCCATCAAGTTCCTGGTCCTCGTCAACGAGACCGTGGGCGACGAGTGGCTGAGCAACGAGTGGTTCCGTTTCGGCGCGTCCAGCCTGCTGAACGATCTGCTCATGCAGCGCCAGAAGCTGAGCACCGGCCGCTACTCCGGTCCCGACTACGTGACGGTGGACTGAGAACCCCGATGACACAGACCAAGAAGAACCAGCAGCCCCAGCGGACCCAGCCGGCCGGACAGCCGGAGCCGGGCTCCGCCTTCGCGTACGCGCCGGCGCCCGAGTCCCGCTCCGTCGTCGACATCGCCCCCTCCTACGGCCTGTTCATCGACGGCGAGTTCACCGACGCCGCCGACGGCCGGGTCTTCAAGACCGTGAGCCCGTCCAGCGAGGAGGTCCTCTCCGAGGTCGCCCGGGCCGGCGAGGCGGACGTGGACCGGGCCGTCGGGGCCGCCCGCAAGGCCTTCGCGTCGTGGTCGGCGCTGCCGGGCTCCGAGCGCGCCAAGTACCTGTTCCGCATCGCCCGGATCGTCCAGGAGCGCTCGCGCGAGCTGGCCGTCCTGGAGTCGCTGGACAACGGCAAGCCGATCAAGGAGACCCGCGACGCCGACCTCCCGCTGGTCGCCGCGCACTTCTTCTACTACGCCGGCTGGGCCGACAAGCTCGCGCACGCCGGCTTCGGCCCGGCCCCCCGTCCGCTGGGCGTGGCGGGCCAGGTCATCCCGTGGAACTTCCCGCTGCTGATGCTGGCGTGGAAGATCGCCCCGGCGCTGGCCACCGGCAACACGGTCGTCCTCAAGCCGGCCGAGACCACCCCGCTGTCGGCGCTGTTCTTCGCCGACATCTGCCGCCAGGCGGGCCTGCCCAAGGGCGTCGTCAACATCCTCCCCGGCTATGGGGACGCCGGTGCCGCGCTGGTCGCGCACGAGGGCGTCGACAAGGTCGCCTTCACCGGTTCCACCGCCGTCGGCAAGCAGATCGCCCGCACGGTCGCCGGTACGAGGAAGAAGGTCACCCTGGAGCTGGGTGGCAAGGGCGCCAACATCGTCTTCGACGACGCGCCGATCGACCAGGCCGTCGAGGGCATCGTCAACGGCATCTTCTTCAACCAGGGCCAGGTCTGCTGCGCGGGCTCCCGTCTGCTGGTCCAGGAGTCCGTCGCGGACGAGGTGCTGGACGCGCTCAAGCGCCGGCTGTCGACGCTGCGCGTCGGCGACCCGCTGGACAAGAACACCGACATCGGCGCCATCAACTCCGCCGAGCAGCTGGCCCGGATCACCGCGCTCGCCGAGGCCGGCGAGGCCGAGGGCGCCGAGCGCTGGTCACCGGCGTGCGAACTGCCCTCCGCGGGCTACTGGTTCGCGCCGACGCTCTTCACCGGGGTCACCCAGGCGCACCGGGTCGCCCGCGAGGAGATCTTCGGCCCGGTCCTGTCGGTGCTGACCTTCCGCACCCCGGCCGAGGCCGTGGAGAAGGCCAACAACACCCCGTACGGCCTGTCCGCCGGCATCTGGACGGAGAAGGGCTCGCGCATCCTCTCGGTCGCGAACCAGCTCCGGGCCGGCGTGGTGTGGGCCAACACGTTCAACAAGTTCGACCCGACCTCGCCCTTCGGCGGCTACAAGGAGTCGGGCTTCGGTCGCGAGGGCGGCCGCCACGGCCTGGAGGCGTACCTCGATGTCTGAGAAGTCCGAGACGGTGCGGCTGTCCGTCTTCAAGACCTACAAGCTGTTCGTCGGGGGCAAGTTCCCCCGCAGCGAGAGCGGGCGGGTGTACGAGGTGACCGACGCCAAGGGCAAGTGGCTCGCCAACGCCCCGCAGTCCTCCCGCAAGGACGCCCGTGACGCGGTGTCCGCCGCCCGCAAGGCCTTCGCGGGCTGGTCGGGCGCGACCGCGTACAACCGGGGGCAGATCCTCTACCGCGTCGCGGAGATGCTGGAGGGCCGCCGGGAGCAGTTCGTCCGCGAGGTCGGTGAGGCCGAGGGGCTGTCGAAGTCCAAGGCGGCGGCCGTGGTGGACGCCGCGATCGACCGCTGGGTCTGGTACGCCGGCTGGACCGACAAGATCGCCCAGGTCGTGGGCGGCGCCAACCCGGTGGCGGGACCGTACTTCAACCTGTCGAGCCCCGAGCCGACCGGGGTCGTCGCGGTCGTCGCGCCGCAGGAGTCGTCCTTCCTCGGCCTGGTCTCGGTGGTCGCCCCGGTGATCGCCACCGGCAACACCGCGGTCGTGGTGGCCGGCGAGCGGGCCCCGCTGCCCGCACTGTCGCTGGGCGAGGTGCTGGCCACCTCCGACCTGCCGGGCGGGGTCGTCAACATCCTGTCCGGCCGCACGTCCGAGGTCGCGCCGACGCTCGCCGCGCACATGGACGTCAACGCGCTCGACCTGGCGGGGACGGTGGACGACGCCGCGCTGGCGAAGGAGCTGGAGGTCGCCGCCGCGGACAACCTCAAGCGCGTGCTCCGTCCACAGGCTGTGGACTGGGCCGCCGAGCCCGGCACGGACCGCCTGACGGCCTTCCTGGAGACCAAGACCGTCTGGCACCCCGCGGGTGCCGGCGCGGCCTCGGGCTCCGCTTACTGACCCGGTCCCCCCGGCGGCCCGTCCCGTCGCCGGGGGACCGGCACCGCCCGCACGGCCCGGCGGCGGGCCCCCGCGACCGATGCGTCCCCGCGGGGGCCCGCCGCCGTACGCGTTCGCGCGCCGTCAGCCGCCCTGCAGGGTCCTGACGGTGTCGCCGATCAGCGGGAGGTCGGCGACCGAGCGGCTGTCGGCGACCGGCTTGGTGACGTCCGCGGTGGAGACCGGCTTGAAGTCGGCGACCTGCGAACCCACGGCGTTGTCCAGGGGGTTGACGCTGGTCTGCGCGAACGGGTTCACCGGCAGGTGGTTCACCGTGCCGATCAGGGCCGACGTCGCCGCCCGGCCGGCCTTGGCGGCCGTGGCCGCTCCTTCGCTCCGGGCGTCCGCGTGCGCCGCCCCGGCCGAGGCGACGGCCGCGACGGACGACACCGCGAGGACGGTGGCGCGGAGAAGGGTGCGGGAGAACTGCGGCATGAGGATCCACCTGCCTGGTCCCCGGCCCGCGTACGGACCGGTCCCGGGACGGCGCGGCGGCCGTCCCCGTACGCGACAATGACGTCACTCACGGTAGTTGGTTGAACATCACGCATCCAAAGCATGTCCCGGCGGGTCACCCCAAAGGCTGAATGCGTCACACTGGTGTCCCGTGAGCTCTCGCCCTCCCGCCGCCCGCGTGATCCTGCTGACCGGCCCCTCCGGGTCCGGCAAGTCCTCCCTCGCCGCCAGGACCGGCCTGCCGGTCCTGCGTCTGGACGACTTCTACAAGGAGGGTGACGACCCGTCCCTCCCGATGCTGCCGAGCGGCATCGGCGCCGACTGGGACTCCCCGCTGTCCTGGAACGCCGACGCGGCCGTCGCCGCCGTCGCGGAGCTGTGCGCCACGGGCCGGACCGCCGTCCCGGTGTACGAGCTCTCCTCCAGCTCCATCACCGGAGGGGCGGAGGTCGGCCTCGATGGGGCGCCGCTCTTCATAGCCGAGGGCATCTTCGCCGCCGACATCGTCGCGCGCTGCGCCGAACTCGGCCTGCTCGCCGACGCGCTGTGCCTGAGCCGCGGCGCGGTCACCACCGCCCGCCGCCGCTTCGTCCGGGACCTGCGCGAGGGCCGGAAGTCGCTGTCCTTCCTGCTGCGCCGCGGCTGGAACCTGATGCGCGCCGAGCGGGGCATCGTCGCCCGGCACGCGGCGCTCGGAGCGCACGTGTGCGACCGGGACGAGGCACTGGAACGGATCGGTCGCGCATCTTTTCCACCGGTCGCCGTTCGGGTTTGAACGAAACGGCGCGCGGGTCCGTATGGACATGCGTGAGGGAGCGGTGCGCACAGACCCCCCGCTGTGCGCGACCGCTCCCTCTTGCTTCCCCCGATTCCCCCGTGGACCCCCCGGTTCCCCGTTCCCCCCGGCGTCAGGCGACCAGCTCGCCGAACGCCGCCTCCTCGTCGACGCCCGCGCTGAGCGTCGCGTCCTCGCGCAGCCGGCGCAGGGAGCGCCAGATGCTGCTCTTCACCGTGCCGACGCTGATGCCGAGGATCTCGGCGATCTCCGGGTCGGTGCGGCCCTCGTAGTAACGGAGCACCAGCATCGTGCGCTGCGGCTCCGGGAGCTTGGCCAGCGCCTGCCACAGCACGGCCCGCAGCTCGGTGCCGCGCATCGCGTCCGTCTCGCCCGCCGTCTCCGGCAGCTCCTCGGTCGGGTACTCGTTGAGCTTGCGGCGCCGCCAGGCGCTGATGTGCAGGTTGGTCATGGTCCGGCGCAGGTAACCGCCGACCGCGGCCTTGTCGCTGATCCGGTCCCAGGCCCGGTAGGTGGAGAACAGCGCGCTCTGCAGCAGGTCCTCCGCCTCGAAGCGGTCGCCCGTCAGGTGGTAGGCGGTCGCGTACAGGGAGGCCCGGCGTTCCTGGACGTAGGCGGTGAAGTCCGCGTCCGCCGTGAAGCACCGCTCCCCCGGGATCTCCCGGGCCCCCGTGGCCTCCCCGTGGACGACGCCCCCGTGCCCCCCGTCTCCCCCGTGACCGCCCTCGATCGCCGTGATGTACGGCGGCCGGGTGCGGACCACCTGACGCCCGGTGCCACGAGCGCACCCCCGCCCGCCCGTGGCACCGGACTTCTCGACGCCCCGGCCCGCGGTGTGCAGGCGCGGCTGAAGGACTGCGGTGGTCGTCGTGCTGTGCAGTGCGTTCATTTCGCGCCCCCCGTGGGTGGAGCCGGCCTGGTCTTCGTACCCGTCCGGCGGGGGCCGCCCGGTAGGCGTCCCCGTCGATGACCAATAGCTTCCCGCGCCAGTTTCATGGCGTTGTCCGCCGAGTGTCACAGCCCCGTCACAGACGACGGCGGTACCTTCCACGGTCCACTTGGGAGAGAATGCGGGCGTGCCTTTCCTGTTGCTGATCGAGGACGACGACGCCATCCGAGCGAGCCTCGAACTCGCCCTGTCGCGCCAAGGCCACCGTGTGGTGGCCGCGGCCACGGGCGAGGACGGGCTGAAGCTGCTGCGCGAGCAGCGACCGGACCTGATCGTGCTGGACGTCATGCTCCCGGGCATCGACGGTTTCGAGGTGTGCCGGCGCATCCGGCGCACCGACCAGCTGCCGATCATCCTGCTGACCGCGCGCAGCGACGACATCGACGTCGTGGTGGGTCTGGAGTCCGGAGCCGACGACTACGTCGTCAAGCCCATCCAGCCGCGCGTGCTGGACGCCCGCATCCGCGCCGTGCTGCGCCGCGGCGAGCGGGACAGCACCGACGCCGCCGCCTTCGGCAGCATCGTCATCGACCGCTCGGCGATGACCGTGACGAAGAACGGCGAGGACCTGCAGCTCACCCCGACCGAGCTGCGGCTGCTGCTGGAGCTGAGCCGCCGCCCGGGGCAGGCCCTGTCCCGGCAGCAGTTGCTGCGCCTGGTGTGGGAGCACGACTACCTCGGCGACTCGCGCCTGGTGGACGCCTGTGTGCAGCGGCTGCGGGCCAAGATCGAGGACGTGCCCTCGTCGCCGACCCTGATCCGTACCGTCCGGGGTGTCGGGTACCGCCTGGACGCGCCGGCGTGAGTCAACCGCACCACGAGGACACCACCGGTGACACCACGACGGATCAGCGGCTGAGCGGCTGGAGATCACGGCTGCTGCGGCTCACCAGCCTGCGGCTGCGCCTGGTCGCCGTCTTCGCCGCCGTGGCGCTGGCGGCCGCCGTGTCCGCCTCCGGAATCGCCTACTGGCTCAACCGCGACGCCGTGCTGACCCGCGCCCAGAACGCCGCGCTCAACGACTTCCGCGCCTCGATGACCCGCAACGCGGGCTCGCTGCCGCGGCACCCGTCCTGCGACAAACTGGCGGACGCCGCGCGCAGCATCGGCACCAGCACGCAGACCTACCAGGTGCTGCTGATCGGCACCGGCCCGGACGGCGAGCGCTGCGCGACCAAGTCGCAGAGCGACGGCTTCTCGCTGGACGCCGTCCCCGCGACGCTGCGCAAGGCCGTCAGCAAGCGCAACCCCAAGGAGGGCGACCCCGCCGAGTACCACCTGTACTGGCAGCGGGTCACCCGCAACGGACAGCCGTACCTGGTGGGCGGGGCCAAGGTGATCGGCGGCGGGCCCACCGGCTACATGTTCAAGTCGCTGGAGGCCGAGCGGAAGGACCTCAACTCGCTGGCCTGGTCGCTCGGCATCGCCACCGCCCTCGCCCTGATCGGTGCGGCGCTGCTGGCCCAGGCCGCGGCCTCCACCGTGCTGCGGCCCGTGGCACGCCTCGGCGACGCCGCCAGGAGGCTCGGCGAGGGCAAGCTCGACACCCGGCTGCGGGTCACCGGCACCGACGAACTCGCCGAGCTGTCACGGACGTTCAACCGCACCGCGGAACGGCTGGAGCGACGTGTCGACGAGCTCAGCCAGCGCGAGGCGGCCAGCCGCCGCTTCGTCGCCGACATGTCGCACGAGCTGCGCACCCCGCTGACGGCGATCACCGCCGTGACCGAGGTGCTGGAGGACGAGGCGGACTCCCTCGACCCGATGATCGCCCCCGCGGTGCGGCTGGTGGTGAGCGAGACCAAGCGGCTGGGCGAGCTGGTGGAGAACCTGATGGAGGTCACCCGCTTCGACGCCGGCACCGCACGCCTGGTCATGGACGACGTCGACGTCGCCGACCTCGTCACCGCCTGCATCGACGCCCGTGCCTGGCTCGACGCGGTGGAGCTGGACGCGCCGCGCGGCATCATCGCGCTGCTCGACCCGCGCCGCATCGACGTGATCCTGGCCAACCTGATCGGCAACGCCCTCAAGCACGGCGGCTCGCCGGTCCGCGTCAAGGTGCGGCAGGACGGGGACGAGCTCGTCGTCGAGGTCGCCGACAACGGCCCCGGCATCCCGGAGGAGGTGCTGCCGCACGTCTTCGACCGGTTCTTCAAGGCGGACGCCTCCCGGGCCCGTTCCGAGGGGAGCGGCCTGGGCCTGTCCATCGCCCTGGAGAACGCGCACATCCACGGCGGAGAGATCGCCGCGGCCAACAACCCCGGTGGCGGCGCGGTGTTCACGCTGCGCCTGCCGATGCGCACCGGGGCCGGCCAGGCGGCGGAGACCGAGGAAGGGAACGAGAGCAAGTGACGCAGCCGTCCCGGGGCGCCGCCCCGGACGCCCCGGGTCTCCCGTCCGCGGGTGCCGCCCGCCGTCGCCGGCGCGCCCCGCTCCTCATCCTGCTCGGCGTGGTCCTGCTGGCCGGCTGCGGCATCCGCACCACCTCGGTGCCGGTGGACGCCGGGCCCGCGCCCTCCCGTGTCTCCTGCGCGGTGCCGGACGAGGAGGCGAGCCCCACGGCGACGGCCTCCGCGTCGCCGCAGGGCCCGGCCGCCCGGGTGTTCCTGGTGTGCAGCGCCCAGGTGGCCGCGGTGAACCGCTCGGTGCGGACCGGGGGCCTGGACCAGCTGGGCATGGCCGTGCTGCTCCTGCGCGAGCTGCAGCGCAAGCCGCGCGGCGGCGAGTCCGCGGCCGGCTTCACCACGGCCGTGCAGGGCGACCTGGCCGTGGAGGGACCGCGCCGCGACGACCCGCGCGGATCGCTCCGGCTCAGCGCCCCGCTGGGCGACCTGCCGCCGTTCGCGCTCGCCCAGGTGGTGTGCACGTACGCCGGTACGGCCGCGGGCTCCGGCAGCGGCGGGGTGCTCCTGGGCGGCTCCGACGACACCCCGGTGCGCCGCTTCACCTGCACCGGGGACCTGCGCACCGACCCCGAGGCGGCGGAAACCGCTGGAACCGCCGTGAAGTGACAGACGTCCTTCCAGGCGTGCGGCGCGACGGCTCTCTCCCGAAAGTGCGCGCGGTGGGCCTGGTACTCGCCGCGGTTCATCTGGCTCTGGTGGGGTGGCTGATGCTGCGTCCGCAGTACGTGCCCTGGGTGGACGCCCCCAACCTCCGTCCGTTCGCCTCCATCCGCTCCGACCTCGCCATGGGGCCCGCGGAGGCGGCCCGCCGGATCGGCGCGGGGCTGGCGCTGCTGGCCCCGCTGGGCGTGCTGCTGCCGATGGCCGGCGGCCGGGTGCGGGTGTCGGCACCGGGCTCGTTCGCCCGCACGGTCTTCGCGGGGCTGATGATCTCGCTGGCCCTGGAGTTCGTGCAGACCGGGGTGCCGGGCCAGATCTTCGACGTGGACGCCCTGCTCCTCAACACGGCGGGCGTCGCGCTGGCCCACCTCGCCGTGGTGCCCGCGGCCCGCGCCTGGGTGCACCGGCGCAGCGTCCGCCGGGAGGACCGGCTGACCGGTGCTCAGGGGCGGACCCCGAGGATTCCCAGGGTCGGGATCGCACCGTAGAGCGACGATTCACGACGGTATGCGCTCGTACGGTGATGTCATCGGCCGGAGAGACCGGCCTGGACTCCCGAAGGAGCACCGCCATGTCCGCACTGGTCCGCCCCCGTCACGGCCGGATGATCGCCGGGGTCTGCGCCGGACTCGCAGACCGGTTCGGCACCTCCGCCACCACGATGCGCGTGATCTTCCTGCTGTCGTGCCTGCTGCCCGGGCCGCAGTTCCTGCTCTACCTCGCGCTGTGGCTGCTGCTGCCGGACGAGGGACACGCGAAGACCGCCGTGTGACGCCACGGGCCCCGGAACACCTGCGGGCCGCACCCCGAGGGGGCGCGGCCCGTCCGGCGTTC
This sequence comes from Streptomyces sp. PA03-1a, assembly GCF_033792805.1. NCBI lineage: Bacteria > Bacillati > Actinomycetota > Actinomycetes > Kitasatosporales > Streptomycetaceae > Streptomyces > Streptomyces sp. PA03-1a. Next base: position 36,884 of record NZ_JARAVO010000014.1, on the reverse strand, counting down.
GTCCGGGTGGTGCTCAGCCGCCGATCGGCAGGCCCTGCAGCGGCAACTGGCCCAGCGGCAACTGGCCGCCGACGGGGAGGCCGCCGAGCAGGGTGCTCAGGCCCGTGGGGGCGTTCTGCACGCCGGGGACGATGTTGGCGGTCTTCGGCAGGCCGCTGGTGACGGCGCCGACCGGGACCGACTTCGCCACGTCGGCGACCGGCACGGAGGCCGGCAGGGCCGAGGCGTTCGGCAGGCCCAGGTTGGTGTCCGTAGGAGCGGCGGAGGCGACGCCCGCGGCGGCCCCGACGAAGGCCACGCCCAGCGCGGCGGCACCGAGAGTCTTGACGGTTCCGGTCTTCATGGTTGCGATCCTCGTGATGGGGGATGGTGCGTCCGCCGCGGCACACACGGAACGTGTTCGCGGGATTTCGGAACGTATCGACGGGACGCGGGGCGGTGCAAGCGGCCGCGCGCGGCCGCACGCGGCCTGGGCCGCCCCGCCGCCGCACGGCGGGACGGCCCGGGTCTCATCCCTCTTCCGGCAAGGAATCGCTGGCCACGACGGTGGCGGCGGCCGTCTGGCGGAACAGCCACTCGGCCTTCAGCTCCGAGTATCCGGGCTTGATCACGTCATTGATCATCGCGAGACGTTCATCGAAAGGGATGAAGGCGGACTTCATCGCGTTGACCGTGAACCACTGCATGTCGTCGAGCGTGTAGCCGAAGGCGGCCACCAGTTCGGCGAACTCGCGGCTCATGCTCGTGCCGCTCATCAGGCGGTTGTCGGTGTTGACCGTGACCCGGAAGTGCAGTCGGCGCAGCAGCCCGATGGGATGTTCCGCGTACGAGGCGGCCGCGCCGGTCTGCAGGTTGGAGGTGGGGCACATCTCCAGGGGGATGCGCTTGTCGCGCACGTAGTTGGCGAGCCGCCCGAGGGAGACCGTGCCGTCGTCCGCGACCTCGATGTCGTCGATGATGCGCACGCCGTGCCCGAGCCGGTCGGCGCCGCACCACTGCAGGGCCTGCCAGATCGAGGGCAGGCCGAAGGCCTCGCCGGCGTGGATGGTGAAGTGGAAGTTCTCCCGCTGGAGGTACTCGAAGGCGTCGAGGTGGCGGGTGGGCGGGAAGCCGGCCTCGGCCCCCGCGATGTCGAAGCCGACGACGCCCCGGTCGCGGTAGCGGATGGCGAGTTCGGCGATCTCCTGCGAGCGGGCGGCGTGCCGCATCGCGGTGAGCAGGGCGCCCACCCGGATCCGGCCGCCCGCCTCGCGGGCCCGCCGTTCGCCTTCCCGGAAGCCCTCGTTGACGGCCTCCACGACCTCGTCGAGGGAGAGCCCGCGTTCGACGTGGAGCTCGGGGGCGTAGCGCACCTCGGCGTAGACGACGCCGTCCGCGGCGAGGTCCTCGGCGCACTCGGCGGCGACCCGGGTGAGCGCCTCGCGGCTCTGCATGACGCCGACCGTGTGCGAGAACGTCTCCAGGTAACGCTCCAGCGAGCCGGAGTCGGCGGCCTCGCGGAACCAGGTGCCGAGCTTGTCCGGATCGGTCTCCGGCAGGCCGTCGTAGCCCGACGCGCGGGCGAGGTCGACGACGGTCCCGGGGCGGACGCCGCCGTCGAGGTGGTCGTGGAGCAGCACCTTGGGCGCGCGGCGGATCTGCTCGGGCGTGGGGGTGGCCCCCGCAGCGCCCGCGGGGAAGGGGAGCGTGCTTGAGCTCGTCATTTCCGAAACATACCCCCTACGCGCGTAGAGCTCTTGGATGATGCCGAATATTGACCTCCCGGCCAGGTCGTGCACACCTTCCCGTCTGCCATGGTTACGCCATGGCTTCGCAAGCTTTACCGGTGCGTGGTGCGCGGTTGGGGAAGAGAGTGACACCGGGTCTGAACCCGGCGGCACGGCGGGATACGGACGACGAGGCGGTCCGTGCCGCCGTGCTGCTGCTGCCCGGCGGCAGTGCGCTGAGCACCCGTCGGCGCTCCCCCGTGGCCGCCGCGGCGATGGTGCCGCTGGCCCGCCGTCTGGTGCGGGCCGCGGGCCGCGGTGAGGGCCTGGCCGTGCACGTCGTGCACTACCGCTTCCGCGGCTGGAACGGCGGTCACGCCCACCCGGCCGAGGACGCGCGGTGGGCGGTCGACGAGGTCGTCCGCCGCTACGGTGACGTACCGGTGTCGCTGGTCGGCATGGACATGGGCGGCCGCGCCGCGCTGCACGCGGCGGGCCACCCGGCCGTCAACTCGGCGGTCGCCATAGCCCCGTGGCTGCCCGACGCCCCGGAGCCCGATCCGGTGAAGCAGCTGATAGGCCGCCACATCCTGATCGTGCACGGTACGAACGACGACTCCACGCACCCCGACCTCTCCTACCGGCTGGCCGAACGCCTGAAGAAGGTCAACCGGGACGTGTGCCGGTTCGAGGTCCACACCGACGGCCATCTGCTCCACGACCACCGGGCCGAAGTCGCCTCCCTGACCGCCGACTTCGTCCTCGGCACCCTGCTGGGGCGGTCCTTCGCCCGCCCGGTCGCCGACGCACTGGCCGCCCCTCCCCCGCTCGGCCTGCGCATGCCCCTGGCCTCGGGTTTCGGACGGTCGCCCCAACTGCGCTGAGCGCGGGGCGCCGAGCACCGGGGTCAGCCCCGCCCGCGGACCCTCCGTTCGACGAGGTCGGCCACGCGGGTGAACCCGGCCATCTCGTCCTCGGGCAGGGCGCCGCCGGGACCGGCCGGCACGGCCGGCGCACCCAGACGGAAGAGCAGGGCACGCAGGAGCATCTGCGCGCCCTCGGCACCGGGGACCGCCGAGTCCACCAGGCGGTGCCCGGCACGGTGGTGGAGCAGGCCGTCGACCACCACGATCGCGTCGGCGTACGCGACGGGCCGCCAGTAGGGCGAGAAGTCGATGACCGCGGGGGCCCGGCCGGGCGCGAAGAGGACGTTCCCCGTCAGGTCGCCGTGGATGAGCTGGGCCCGTGCCTCGACCGGTTCGCGGAGCCGTTCCATCCTGGTGACCAGCCGCCGGATCTCCGCCGGCGGCTGCGCTGTCGACTCGCCCCAGGCGAAGCGGTCGGCCACCGCCCACGGATGCCGGTGCGCGTCCAGGTGGCCGGGTCGCGGCACATCGCGCAGCGCCTCGTGGAAGGCCCTGCCCGCGGCCAGCAGGGCGTCCCATCTGCCGGCGGGGCCGGGCTCTCCCGCCAGGAACTCGGTCGCCGCCCATCCTTCGACGACGTGACCACCACCCGCGGAGCGCAGGAATCGCGGAACCCGGAAGTCCCGGCGCCCCTGCAGACGTTCCATCAGCCCCGCGGCCCAGGCGGTCTGCCCGGCGTCGGCGCCCGGCTTCAGCACCGCGCCCGCCACCCGGACGCTGTGCCCCTGGCCTCCTGCCAGCGGCTCGGGCCGGCCGGAGAGCCCGAAGGCCTCCACGACATGCGGGGGCGGCAGGGCCGGGTCGGTCGCACGGGTCATGCCCCGCATCCTCCGGGACCGGCGGCTCCGGACGCATCCGCGTTCCGGGCCGGCCGGCGGCGTCAGCCGGGGAGGAGCTGACCGCGCCTGCCGAGCAGGAACTTCTTGAAGGCGGCGACGGGTGCCGTGTCGGGGTGGCCGCCGAGCCAGGCCACGCCGATCTCCCGGACCGCGCGCGGGGCGGTGACGGTGAGCTCCACGACTCCGGGACGCGGGACGAGCGGCGGCGGCAGCAGGGCCACCCCGAGTCCGGCGGCGACCAGACCGCGCAGGGTCTCGGCCTCCTCCCCCTCGAAGGCCACCCGCGGGGTGAAGCCCGCCTCCGCGCAGAGGGCGTCGGTGATGCGCCGCAGCCCGTAACCGGCTTCCAGGCTCACGAACAGCTCCCCTGACGCCTCCGCCAGGCGCACCCTGCGGCGGGAGGCGAGCCGGTGGTCGGCGGGGACGACCAGCCGCAGCCGCTGCTCGTCGAGGCGCCGGACGACCAGGTCGGGCGCGTCCGGCACCGGCGAGGTCAGGCAGAGGTCCAGATCGCCCGCGCGCAGCCCGGCGAGCATCGCCTCGCCGTAGTTCTGCACGAGCTGGAAGCGGATCCGCGGATGGTCGGCGCGGAAGGCCCGCAGCAGGGCCGGTACGGTCTCCGGGCCGAGCGTGTGGAGGAAGCCGAAGGCGACCCGTCCCGACTGCGGGTCGGCGTCGGCGCGTACGGACTCGGCCGAGCGCTCCACCTCGCCCAGCGCCCGCTCCACCGATGCGAGGAAGCCGCGGCCCGCGGGCGTGAGCGAGACCGTACGGCCCTGACGGGCGAAGAGCGTGACGCCCAGGTCGAGTTCGAGCCGGACCATGGCCCGGCTGAGCGTGGACTGGGGCACCCCCAGCTCGCGCGCCGCGCGGGTGACGTGCTCGTGCCGCGCCACCGCGGCGAACTGGGCGAGCCGGGGGGCCAGCACCGCCGCCCAGGAGGCGCTGTCCAGCTCCGCTCGCGTGTCTGTTGCGTCACGGGACGGTGACAGCGACCGGGCTGACCTCGCTTCATGCGTCATGGGAACGATTATCGCCACTCCGTGCATTGGACGCATGAAACCGGCCCGGCCTAGCGTGAAGGCATGTCTCCCGCCGATACAGGGGCGTCCACCGTGATACGGCCGGGTGCCGCCGCCTCCGCCCCCTCAGCCGCGACACTGCGACCGGGTGAACCCGGCTACCGGCGCGCCATCCTGGCCCTTTTCGCCGCGGGACTCGCCACCTTCGCCCTCCTCTACTCCACGCAGGCCCTGCTGCCGGCGCTCTCCACGGGGCTGTCCCTCAGCCCCGCCCAGGCGAGCCTCACGGTCTCGGCCACCACCGCCGCCCTGGCGCTGGCCCTGCTGCCGGTGAGCGCGCTGAGCGAGAAGTACGGCCGCACGGCCGTGATGACGGCGTCGGTCTTCAGCGCCTCGGCACTGGCCCTGGTCATCCCCTTCGCGCCGGACCTCACCACCCTGGTCGTTCTGCGCGCCGTGCAGGGCGTGGCCCTCGCCGGGCTCCCGGCGACCGCGATGGCGTACCTCGGCGAGGAGATCCACCCCAAGGCGGTCGCCTCCGCGATCGGCCTCTACGTCGCGGGCAACAGCATCGGCGGCATGAGCTCCCGGGTCCTCACCGGCGCGGTGGCCCAGGCCTTCGGCTGGCGCGCCGCACTGTTCGCCGCCGGCGCCATGGCGGTGCTGTGCGCCGTCGCCTTCCGGCTGCTGATCCCCACCGCCCGCAACTTCCGTCCCGGCCCGGTCAGTCCCGCCGCCCTCTGGCGCACGGTGATCGGCCACCTGGGCACCCCGCTGCTGCGCCGGCTCTACCTGATCGGGCTGCTCTTCATGGCAGTCTTCGGCGCCGTCTACAACGTGCTGGGCTACCGGCTCGCCGCCGAGCCCTTCGGCCTGTCGCAGACCGCGATCGGCCTCATCTTCCTGGTCTACCTGGTCGGCACCGGCGCCTCCGCGGCCTCCGGCGTCCTGCACGCCCGCCTCGGGCGGCGCGGCGCCCTGTACGTCGCCGTGGTGCTGGCCGCGGGCGGGCTGCTGCTCACCCTCGCGGGCTCCCTCATCGCCGTGCTGACCGGACTGGTCCTCATCACGGCCGGCTTCTTCACCGGCCACTCCATCGCCTCCGGCGCGGTCAGCCGCACCGCCACCACCGGCCGCGCCCAGGCCTCCGCGCTCTACCTGACCGCGTACTACGTCGGCAACAGCCTCGGCGGCACCCTGGGCGCCTCCGCCTTCCACACCGCCGGCTGGGGCGGCACCGTCGCCCTGTGCCTGGCCGCCGTCCTGGGCGTCGCGGGGATCACCGTGTACGCGACCCGGCGCGCGGTCGCGGACCGGCGGCTCGCCGTCCCGGCGGGACGCACGGCCTGACGGCCGTACGACGAAGGACGGGACCGGTGGAAGTCCACCGGTCCCGTTCCTGGTCGCGGGGCGGCCCCGCTCAGGCGATGCGGTCCAGCACGATCGGGGCCGGCGTGAACGCGGTGCCCGCCGGGGAGATCTCGACGCCGCCGGCGAGGGCCGCCAGCGCGTAGTCGAACTTCTCCGGGGTATCGGTGTGCAGGGTCAGCAGCGGCTGGCCCTGCGTGACCGTGGCACCCGGCTTGGCGTGCAGCTCGACGCCCGCGCCGGCCTGCACCGGGTCCTCCTTGCGCGCCCGGCCGGCGCCCAGGCGCCAGGCGGCGACACCCACGGCGTAGGCGTCCAGGCCGGTGAGCACACCGGACCGCTCGGCCGTGACGACGTGCTGCTCGCGCGCGACGGGCAGCGCCGCGTCCGGGTCGCCGCCCTGCGCGGCGACCATGCGGCGCCACACGTCCATGGCGGAGCCGTCGGCGAGCGCCTTGGCGGGATCGGCGTCCTTCAGCCCCGCAGCGTCGAGCATCTCGCGCGCCAGGGCGACGGTCAGCTCCACCACGTCGGCCGGGCCCCCGCCCGCCAGCACCTCGACGGACTCGCGGACCTCCAGCGCGTTGCCCGCGGTCAGGCCGAGCGGGGTGGACATGTCGGTGAGCAGCGCCACGGTCTTCACGCCGTGGTCGGTACCCAGCCCCACCATCGTGGAGGCCAGCTCGCGGGCCTGCTCCAGGTTCTTCATGAAGGCGCCGGAGCCGACCTTGACGTCCAGGACGAGCGATCCCGTCCCCTCGGCGATCTTCTTGGACATGATCGACGAGGCGATCAGCGGGATCGCCTCGACGGTGCCGGTGACGTCGCGCAGCGCGTACAGCTTCTTGTCGGCCGGGGCGAGGCCGTCGCCCGCGGCGCAGATGACGGCGCCGGTGTCGCCCAGGACCCGCAGCATCTCCTCGTTGGACAGCAGCGCCCGCCAGCCCGGGATGGACTCCAGCTTGTCCAGGGTGCCGCCGGTGTGGCCGAGACCGCGGCCGGACAGCTGGGGGACGGCCGCACCGCAGGCCGCGACCAGGGGCGCGAGCGGCAGCGTGATCTTGTCGCCGACGCCACCGGTGGAGTGCTTGTCGGCGGTCGGGCGGGGCAGCGAGGAGAAGTCCATGCGCTCGCCGCTGGCGATCATCGCAGCCGTCCAGCGCGCGATCTCGGACCGGTCCATGCCGTTGAGCAGGATCGCCATCGCGAGCGCGGACATCTGCTCGTCGGCCACCTCACCCTTGGTGTAGGCGTCGATGACCCAGTCGATCTGGTCGTCGCCGAGGCGGCCGCCGTCGCGCTTGGTGCGGATGACGGAAATGGCGTCCATGGTTCACGTACCTTCTTAGCGGTTGGTCAGGTCGTCCGGGCCGAACGCGTCGGGGAGGACGTCGCGCATCGTGCGGATGCCGTCGGACATCTCCACCAGCAGTTCGGGGCCGCCGTGCTCCCACAGCAGCTGACGGCAGCGGCCGCACGGCATCAGCTGGTCGCCCTTGCGGTCGACGCAGGTGAAGGCGACGAGCCGGCCGCCCCCGGTGGCGTGCAGGGTCGACACCAGCCCGCACTCGGCGCACAGGCCGAGTCCGTAGCTGGCGTTCTCCACGTTGCACGCCGAGATGACCCGCCCGTCGTCCACCAGTGCGGCCGCGCCGACGGGGAAGTGCGAGTAGGGGACGTAGGCCCGGGACATGGCGTCCCGGGCCTGCGTCCGCAGGCCTTCCCAGTCGACGTCGTCGACGCCGACCGGGCCCGCGGTGTCGCTCACTTGCCCTGGCCCTTCCGGTACCTCATACCGTCAGCCTTGGGCATCCTCAGACGTTGTGCCGACAGGGAGAGCACCAGCAGGGTGACGACGTACGGGGTCGCTCCCACGAACTCGCCGGGCACCTCGTCGGTGAACAGGTACCAGCCCAGCACCGCCGCGCCGACGACCAGGCTGACGCCGCCCTGCCAGAAGCTGCGCTTCCACAGCTTCCAGGCCGCCAGCAGCACCAGCAGGACCACCAGGAGCAGCAGCAGCGCGTGCACCGTCGGGCCGCCGTTGCGCAGCTGGAGCGCGTCGGAGTAGCCGAACAGTCCGGCGCCGGTGGCGAGGCCGCCGACGCGCCAGTTGCCGAAGATCATCGCGGCGAGGCCGATGTAGCCGCGGCCGCCGGTCTGGCCCTCGAGGTAGATGTGCGCGGGGACCATCGCCAGGAAGGCGCCGCCGAGGCCGGCGAGACCGCCGGAGGTGATCACGGCGACGTACTTGTAGAGGTACACGTTGACGCCGAGCGACTCGGCCGCGACCGGGTTCTCACCGCAGGACCGCAGCCGCAGACCGAACGGGCTGCGCCACAGCAGGAAGAAGCTGCCGACGAAGAGCAGCACCGCGACGACCGTCAGCGCGGAGACGTCGGTGACCAGGCCGCCGAGCACGCCGGCGAGGTCGGAGACGAAGAACCAGCCGTGCTTCTCGATGCTCGCCAGCCCGTCGGACAGCCCGGGGATGTCGAACGACGGCAGGGCGTCGACCGGTGGGGACTGCTTGGGGTTGCCGCCCTTGGTGGCCGCGTCGCCGGTGGAGAACCACAGCTTGGCGAGGTACTGGGTGGCACCGAGCGCCAGGATGTTGATGGCCACGCCCGAGATGATGTGGTCGACGCCGAAGGTGACGGTGGCGACCGCGTGGATCAGACCGCCGAGCGCACCGCCGACGACACCGGCGAGGACGCCCAGCCACGGGTTGGTCTGCCAGCCGGCCCAGGCACCGAAGAAGGTGCCGAGGATCATCATGCCCTCGAGGCCGATGTTGACCACACCGGAGCGCTCGGACCACAGACCGGCCAGACCGGCCAGGCCGATCGGCACGGCGAGGCCGAGCGCCGCGGTGATCTGGCCCTGGGCGGTGAGCTGGTCCTGACCGGTGATGATCCGCACCACCGACACCAGCGCGAGCGCGGCGGCGATGATCAGCAGGATCATCGGGAAGGAGAGGCGGCCCTTGCGGCCCTTGGCCCCTGCGGCCTTGGGAGCCGCGGGCGGCGGGGTCTGGGTCATCGTGGCGGTCACGCCGTCACCTCCTTCTTGGTGCGGGCCTGGGCGGCGAGTTCCTCGCCGACCTTCTGCTGCTGGCGCTTGAGGCCGTAACGCCGGACGACCTCGTAGGCGATGACGACGCTCAGGACGATGACGCCCTGCATGACGCCGACGATCTCCTTGTCGTAGCCGTCGAACTCCAGGCGGCCCGAGCCACGCTCCAGGAAGCCCCACAGCAGCGCGGCCAGCGCGACGCCGACCGGGTTGTTGCGGCCCAGCAGGGCCACCGAGATGCCCGTGAAGCCGATGCCGGCCGGGAAGAGGTCGGAGCCGTAGGCGTGGGCGTCGTTCAGCAGCAGCGGCATGCCGGTGAGACCGGCCAGACCGCCGGAGATCAGCATGCTGGTGATCACCATGCGCTTGACGCTGACGCCGCTCGCGGTGGCGGCGCTCTCGGACATGCCGACGCTGCGCAGGTCGAAGCCGAAGCGGGTACGGCCCAGCACGAACCAGTAGCCGATGCCGATGACCACGGCGAGCACGACGAAGCCGTAGATCTGGCCGATGTCCTCGCCCATGTCGAAGTTGAACAGGTGGCCTGAGGAGGGCAGCGGCGTGGTCGACACCGAGGTCTGCGCCTTGTCCAGGTGGCCGAGCCGGCCGTCCTTGAGCAGGTAGCCGACGATGTAGGTGGCGATCGAGTTCAGCATGATCGTCGCGATGACCTCGCTGACCCCGCGCGAGGTCTTCAGCAGGCCCGCGATGCCGGCCCACATCGCGCCGACGATCATGGCGACCACGATGATCAGTGGGACCTGCAGGAAGCCCGGCAGCGTCACCGCGCCGCCGACGGCCGCGGCGAAGAAGGCGCCCAGGCGGTACTGGCCCTCGACACCGATGTTGAACAGGTTCATGCGGAAGCCGACGGCCACCGCGATGCCCGCGATGTAGTACGTGGTCGCCTTGTTGATGATCTCGACCTGGCTGTCGCTCTTGAAGCCGTAGTCGAACATCGTCCCGAAGGCGCCGAACGGCTCCTTGCCCGTGGCGAGCAGCACCAGCGCCGTGATCACGAACGCGGCCACGAGCGCCAGCACGGGGGCCGCGACGGCGAGGAGCACCCGCTCCTTGTCGATCTTCTTCATCGTTCCTCTCCCCCGTGGTCGGCGTCGCCGTCCTCGTGCTCCAGATGGCCGGCGGCCGCGCCGGTCATGGCGGAGCCCAGCTCCTCCGGGGTGATGGTGGCGGGGTCGGCGTCGGCGACCAGACGGCCGCGGTACATGACGCGCAGGGTGTCGGACAGGCCGATCAGCTCGTCCAGGTCGGCGGAGATCAGCAGGACGGCCAGGCCCTCGCGCCGGGCCTCGCGGATCTGGTCCCAGATCTGCGCCTGGGCGCCGACGTCCACCCCGCGGGTGGGGTGCGCGGCGATCAGCAGCTTGGGCCGGTGGCTCATCTCGCGGCCGACGATCAGCTTCTGCTGGTTGCCGCCGGACAGGGACGCGGCGGTCACCTCGATGCCGGGGGTGCGGACGTCGTACTCGCGCACGATCCGCTCGGTGTCGCGGCGGGCCGCGGCCGGGTCGAGGAAACCGCCCTTGCTGTTGGGGCGCTCGGTGACGTGGCCCAGGATGCGGTTCTCCCAGAGCGGGGCCTCCAGCAGCAGGCCGTGCCGGTGCCGGTCCTCGGGGATGTAGCCGATGCCGTCCTCGCGGCGCTTGCGCGTCGGGCGGTGGGTGATCTCGTCGCCGTCGAGGCCGATCCGGCCCGCGTCGGGCGGCAGGATGCCCATGATCGCCTCGACGAGCTCCGCCTGGCCGTTGCCCTCGACACCCGCGATGCCGAGGACCTCGCCCTTGTGGATGGTGAAGGAGATCTGGTCCAGGACGACGCGCTCGATGCCCTCCAGGTCGGTCTCCGACAGGTGCAGACCGTCGATGGTCAGCATCGGGACGTCGGTGACCGTGGACTCCCGGGTCTCGGGGGACGGCAGCTCGCTGCCGACCATCAGCTCCGCGAGCTGCTTCGGGGTCGTGGTCCGCGGGTCGGCGGAGCCGACCGTGGTGCCCCGGCGGATGACGGTGATCTCGTCGGCGACGGAGAGCACCTCGCCCAGCTTGTGGGAGATGAAGATGACGGTCAGGCCCTCGGCCTTGAGCTCGCGCAGGTTGTCGAAGAGCGCGTCGACCTCCTGCGGGACGAGGACCGCGGTCGGCTCGTCGAGGATCAGCGTACGGGCGCCGCGGAAGAGGACCTTCAGGATCTCGACGCGCTGACGGTCGGCGACACCGAGGTCCTCCACCAGGACGTCCGGGCGCACCCCGAGGCCGTAGGCGTCGGAGATCTCCTTGATCTTGGCCCGGGCCTTGCCGCCGATGCCGAACAGCTTCTCGCTGCCGAGGACGACGTTCTCGAGGACGGTGAGGTTGTCGGCGAGCATGAAGTGCTGGTGCACCATGCCGATGCCGCGGGCGATGGCGTCGCCCGGGTCGTGGAAGGTGACCCGCTCGCCGTCGATGGTGATGGTGCCCTCGTCCGGCTTCTGCATGCCGTAGAGGATCTTCATCAGGGTCGACTTGCCGGCGCCGTTCTCGCCCACGAGGGCGTGCACCGTGCCACGGCGAACCGTGATGTCGATGTCGTGGTTGGCCACGACACCTGGGAATCGCTTGGTGATGCCGCGGAGCTCCACGGCATTCTGGCTGGGGGGGCTGGACGCGTTGATGGCGCACTCTCCTCGCGGAAAAGAGCGGGGCGGGCGGGGTGTGGCGAACGTATCGCGAGAAGGGGCCTCTACGCGCGTAGCGTTGCCAGATCCATAAAGGGAAGAGTCACAACGGACACCGCGTGCGCGACACCCGGCTGAACACAGGCGCGAGGCCCGGGAAGGGGGGAGCCTGGGCTGTCCCCTCCCGAGCCTCGCGACCGGCGCTCACGAGAGACCGGGCGTCACTTGACGGTCGTCTTGACCTTGATGTCGCCGTTCACGATCTTCTTCTTGGCCTCGTCCAGCTGGGACTTGATGTCGTCGATGAAGCCACCGCTGGTGGACAGGCCGACACCGTCCTTGGCCAGGTCGTAGGCGTGGGTGCCGGTCAGCGGGGAGCCGCTCTTGACCGACTCGACGACCTCGTAGACCGCGACGTTCACGTTCTTCAGCGCGGAGGTCAGGATCGAGTCCTTGTACTTGGCCAGACCCGGCTGCTCGTGCTGGTCGGAGTCGACACCGATCGCCCAGGCGCCGGACTTGCCGGCGACGGCCTCGATGGCGCCGTTGCCGGAGGAGCCCGCGGCGGCGTAGATCACGTCGATGCCGTTGTCCAGCATGCCCTGCGCGGCGGCCTTGCCCTTGGCGGGGTCGGAGAAGCCGGAGAGGTCCGAGCCGCTGGTCAGGTACTGGGTGGTGACCTTGACCTTCGAGTTGGTGTCCTCGACGCCCTGGCGGAAGCCGGCCTCGAACTTGTTGATCAGCGGGATGTCCACGCCACCGATGAAGCCGACCTTGTTGTCCTTGGTCTTCAGGGCGGCGGCGACACCGGCGAGGTAGGAGCTCTGCTCCTCGGTGAAGACGATGCTGTCGACGTTCTTGGCGTCGACGACCGAGTCGACGATCGCGAAGGTCGTCTTGGGGTACTTCTTGGCCGCGGCCGTGATGGACTCGCCGTAGGCGAAGCCGACACCGATGACCGGGTTGTAACCCGCGTCGGCCAGGTCCTCCAGGCGCTGCTCGCGGTCGGCCTCGGTGTCGGAGGTCTTGGCGGTCAGCTCCTTGACGTCGACGCCGAAGTCCTCCTTCGCCTTGTCCAGGCCCTGGGCGGCGGAGTCGTTGAACGAGTGGTCACCACGGCCACCCACGTCGTAGGCGACGCCGACCTTCAGCTTGCCGCTGCTGCTGCTGTCACCGTCGCTGTCCTTGGAGCTGCTGCCGCAAGCGGTCGCGGTGAGCGCGAGAGCCGCGGAGGCTATACCCGCGGCGGCGATCTTGGTTACCCGGCGCAAGAGGGTACCCCTTCAACTCTGAGCGCCCCGTCCGGCGCTGGCTTAACCGGAGCTTAACGCGCGTAGATGTCAGGTAAAGGGGGGTTGGCCGCCCGTTATCGGATCGTCGCATTTCGGCCAGGTGACCCGGCCGTGTCGACCGGGTCACCCACCGTCATGCCAGCAGCGCAGCGGAGGTGAACAGCTCCACGCCGACCTTGATCGCGCCCTCGTCGACGTCGAAGTCACCTTGATGCAGATCACGCTTTGACGTGTCCCCAACGGGCCGTACGCCCAACCTCGCCAGCGCGCCCGGAACCTTCTCCAGGTACCAGGAGAAGTCCTCGCCGCCCAGGCTCTGCTCCGTGTCCTCGACGGTGTGCGCGCCGTAGCGGGCCGTCATGGCGTCGCGCAGCAGCTCGGTCGAGTCCGCCTCGTTGACCACCGGCGGCACCCCGCGGTGGTACGTCAGCTCCCACTTCGCCCGGTACATGGCGGCCACCTGGTCGATCACCTCGTGGACCAGGTCGGGGGCCTCGTGCCAGGCGTTCAGGTCCAGGCAGCGGACCGTGCCCTCCAGCTCGGCGTGCTGCGGGATGACGTTGGCCGCGTGACCCGCCTCGATGCGGCCCCACACGATGCTCATCCCGGAACGGGGGTCGATCCGGCGGGCCAGCACGGCCGGCAGCTCGGTGGCCATCTTGGCGGTGGCCATCACCAGGTCGGTGGTCAGGTGGGGGCGGGCCGTGTGGCCGCCCGCGCCGTCCAGGGAGAGCTCCAGCCGGTCCACGGCGGAGGTGATCGATCCCTGACGCAGCCCGATCCGCCCGACCTCGACCTTCGGGTCGCAGTGCAGGGCCAGGATCCGGCCCACGCCGTCCAGCGCGTCCGCCTTGATGGCGTCCAGCGCACCGCCCGGCATGACCTCCTCGGCCGGCTGGAACACCAGCCGTACCGGACGCCTCAGCTTGCCCTCGCGCTCCAGCTCCGCCAGGACCAGGCCGGCGCCGAGCACCACCGTGGTGTGCACGTCGTGGCCGCAGGCGTGCGCCCGGCCGGGGACGGTGGAGCGGTACTCCACACGCTTGGTGTCCGGGATCGGGAGCGCGTCGAGGTCCGCGCGCAGCGCCAGCCGCGGACGCTCCGGGTCGGTGGCACCGATGTCGCACAGCAGACCCGTGCCGCCGGGCATCACACGGGGCTTGAGGCCGGCCTGCTCCAGGCGGGCCTTCACCGCGGCGGTGGTACGGAACTCCTGCCGGCCCAGCTCGGGGTTCATGTGCAGGTCCCGCCGGAACGCCACGAGTTCGGCCCTGAGCCGCTCGGGCACGACGCCCAACAGCGCACCTTCGGGTGCGGCGGGAACTGTGGGCGCCACTGGCACGGGCTTTTCGGAGGGTTCGGAGGCTGAGTCGTTCACCTCCGACAGGCTAGACCGCATCTGTGCTCCTGATCGCTACATCGCCGTAAATTCATGCCGCGCGAGGAAGAAAAACTCCCCCGTTCGGCGCGTACCCCGCGCTGTACAGGGGTATGAACCTGGTTTATCCCTAGCCACTCCATAGTGGCCCAACGATCGCCCTGCCGCGAGGCAACGCCCTGTGACCGGCCCCGGGCGGCTCAGGCTGCGGCTCGGGCGAAGGCGGCGGGAGCCCCGGATCCGGACGGCTCGGGGGAGGGACGGCGCGGGCCCAGGAGCGTCCTCCCACGTCGGCCGGACCGGCATGCGGACGGCGCGGTCCAGGCGCGGGACCACTCCCCGCGGGTGACCCGGCACGGGCCGGACGAGGGCCCGGATCCCCCTGGCTCAGGGCCGGCGGGCAGCCCGGCGGCCTCCGCGAGGTCGGCCGAGTCGGCAACGCGGACCCGGCCGGCACGGACGGCCGCCGTCCGCGGGGCAACGCCCTGTGACCGGCCCCGGGCGGCTCAGGCTGCGGCTCAGGCGAAGGCGGCGGGAGCCCCGGATCCGGACGGCTCGGAGGAGGGACGGCGCGGGCCCAGGAGCCGCGCGTAGAGGTCGATGAGCGGCTCGGACTGCTTCTGCCAGGACCACTCGCGCAGCACGTCCGCACGCTCGTAGGCCTTGCGGTAGCGGCGCGGGTTGGTCAGCACGGCGCCGACGGCACGGACGAAGTCGGCGGTGTCCCCCGAGCGGAAGACCTCGCCGTTGCCGATCTCCAGGGTCGGCCGGGCCAGCACGCGGACGTCGCTGACCACCACGGGCAGCCGGGCGTGCGCGTACTCGAAGTAGCGGGCCGGGAGCGCGACCTGCCGGTCGGGGAGCCGGTGCACCGGGAGCACCCCGATGTCGGCCGAGGACAGGAAGCGCGGGATCTCGGCGGGCGGCACGTAGGGCAGCACGTGCAGCCGGCGGGCCACGCCCAGCTCGGCGGCGCGGCCGGTGAGGGTGCGGATCCAGGGGTCGTCGAGGTCGGGGACGACCAGCGCGGCGTGCAGGTCGTACAGCTTGGGCAGCGCGTCGACGACCGTGAGCAGGCCGCGGGCGGGACCGGCGGAGCCGCTGTGGACCAGCAGCGGGACCTCCGGGGCGAGGTGGCAGCGGTCGCGGACGCCGGGCGGCGGCGGGGAGGGCAGCGGCTCGTGCGGCGGGGTGTTGCGGGCCACCGCGGGGCGGGCGGGCAGCCCGTGGCGCTCGCGGAGGCGGTCGGCGTAGGTGTCGGCGACGGTGACGACGCCGTCCGTCAGCGGCACGTAGCTGCGCTCGTGGGCGTCGCGGGCGACGGCGGCACGGCGGGTGGGCTCGGTCTTGGCGGTGGTGTCCCAGACCACCTCCACCCGGTGACCGGTGCCCTCGGCGCGCATCGCGGCCCGCACGGCGGTGCCCAGGGTCCGGTGGCCCAGGGCGTGCACGAGGTGCGGGCGCAGTTCGTCGAGGACCGGGCCGTAGGCGATCTCCAGGTCGAGCAGGAGCGGGTCGAGCCGGCGCCAGCAGCGCTTGCCGAGCAGCAGCCGGGTCGCGGTGGCGGCGGCGCCTTCGAGGGGTCCGCCGGGGGTGGCGCGGCGGCGGACGGCGGCGCGGTACTGCGCCGAGCGCAGCGCCGTCCAGGCACGGCGCAGCACGTGCCGGAACCTGCCGCCCGCGTGGGCCAGACGGGCGGCGGCCTTCACCGGTAAAGGGCGGTGGATCACGTCCAGCTCGGCCCCGCGGGAGGCCAGCAGGGCCGTGTGGGCGGCGAGCAGCGCGGTGCGGTAGGCGTGCGACTCGGAGCTGCGGTAGGCGAGGGCGTGCCGCAGGCCCGGACGGGGGCGCTGCAGCCGACGCCGGTGGAGCGTCTCGGCGACGGTGACGCGGATGAGCCGCACTCCCCCGGGCGCGGTGCCGGCACCGCGTCCGGAGGGGTGCGGCCCTTCCGGGGCGCGGCCGATGAGCGTGACCTCGTACCCTGCGGCGGCCGCGGCCGCCGCCACACGGTGCGCCCGGGAGTCGCCGTCGAGCGCACTGTCCGCGAGGACCGCGATGCGCGGCGCGGACCTCGGTGCCGTTGCCATGGATCAAGACAACCGGGTACGGGTGACCGCTCGGTGAAGTGGATCTTGCGGAGAGTGGAACGACACCGGCCGCCGACCCGCGCGCCCTTGCGCGCCCCCGCACTTCAACACGCCCCGGCGCGACCGGTTTTCCCTCTTGCCGCGCCTTTCGGGAGCTCGCCGGCGGCCACCAGACTGGTGTGACGAGGGGAAAAGGGGTGGGGCGTGTGACATCGCGATACCCGGGCGCCGGGAGCACGGGGGCCACCGGGGACACGGAGGCGTACGGCGCGGACGGCGGAGGTGCAGGCGGCGGAGGTGCGGGCGGCGGCACGGCCGCGGTGCCGCCGCCCCGCCCCGGGCACGCGCCGCGGACGCCGCAGGGGGCGTCCTCGGCTCCCTACGGCGCAGAGGAGGACTGGAGCGCGTCCACCCGCTACATGTGCGCGGGGGCGCGTCTGGACGAGGGCTTCGCGCGCCGCGTGGTGCACGAGCTGCGGCACGAGCGGTACCGGGCCTGCGCGCCCTCCTACGGCGTCGACCTCGACCGGGTCGGCGCCCACGCCGAGCAGACCCTGCGCGACCTGCGCAAACGGGATCTGGCCGTCGGCGCCGTCTTCGTCCTCTCGCTGCTGGTCGCCCCGGTGACCACCCTCGCCTACTGGTTCGCCACCGCCTTCCTGCCCGGGGGCGGCACGCAGACGGGCTCGGTGCCGCCGAGGCGGCGCCAGGTCCGGGAGGGGCGGCGCGACCCGGCCGTCATGGCGGTGCTGCGGGCCCTGGCGGTGCAGCTCGCCGTCCTGCTGGCGGCCTCGTGGCTCGGCGCGCTGGTGCCGTTCTGGCCGAGCGCCGGACCGGTGGTGACCTTCCTGCTGACGCTGGTGCTGCTGATCGGCTGCCCGTGGCTGTTCACCTGGGAGCAGCGCAACGCGGCGTGGAAGGCCATCCGTGAGCAGCTGACCCGTGAGGCCTTCCGCTCCCCCGCGGAGGATCCGCCCCGCGACCCGGACGCGGCGGGGCTGCCGCAGTCCTCCGTGGGCGGCGACGCCAACCTGGTCGTCTACAGCGGCTACCGGCCCTTCGTGGGTGCGGGCGACGAGGTCACCTCGTGGTCCTTCGCGATGCGGCTGACCCCCGAGGGCCACCAGCCGGGCTCCGGGCAGGAGCCGCCGCCGGTGCCCTTCGACACGGCCGGGCTGATCCGGCGGATGGCCGACGACCTCGACGCCCTGCGCGCGGCCGCGGCCTCCCCGGTGGACCGGATCCCCGGCCTGGAGGTCACGGAGAAGGTCTTCGTCCACGGCACGGAACTGCGGCAGAACGCGCTGTACGGGGAGGCGGTGTTCTGGCCCGGCGCCGCGGGCCACTGGCCGCCCGAGGGCAGGCCGGCCGACCAGCTCTCCTCGGAGCGGATCGCGGCGGCCCGGGGCGTCGTCGACGGCCCCGTACGGCACTGCCTGGCCGCGCAGGTGCGCAGTTGGGGGACGGACCTGGTGCTGTCGGTCTTCGTCCAGACCGCGGTGAGCGGGGCGACGCTGTACCTGCAGGCCAACACCCTGGTGCTGACCCCGGTCCGGGAGGCCTACCGGGTCGCCGACTCCGTCTCCCGTCCCGAGGAGGCCGAGGAGGCGGCGCCCGGACTCGCGGACGCGCTGCTGCTCAGCCGCTCGGTGCTGATGTCCGCGCTGCCCGACGCCTATGCGGAGCTGCGCGCCCCGGCCCGGCGCGAGCGCGCCCTGGCGGCGCAGCGGACGGCGATCACGGACGACCGGCGCTATGACTTCGGGGCCAGGATCAGCCTGCGCGAGCTGGCGTCCTCGCACACCTACCGCGACTTCTTCCAGAAGGTGGACGTCACGCGGATCGGCAAGCAGATCGAGCTGCAGATCCTCGGCACGCTCGCCGAGTTCCTCGCCGAACACGGCTTGGACCGGGGCGACCTGACGCAGCATCGGAACGTCATCCTCAACCAGGGGATCATGATGACCGGCGGCTCCATGAGCGGCAGCATCGCGGCGGGCTCCGGTGCCGCCGCGATCTCCACCGGCGTCCGGCAGCCCGCGGCGGGGACGGGCAGCGAGGGGGGCGCGAAGTGACGCCGCAGGATCCGGCTCCGCAGGTCAACCACGGCATCGTGATCGCGGGATACGCCCGGGTCAGCGACTCGGCCCTGGCCGCCGGGCGCGGGTCGTCCGCCCGCAAGGACGGCACGGACGCCGAGGCGCTGCGCGCGGCGCTCGCCGCGATCGGCGAACTCCGCCGCCGCCTGGACGCCTTGGAGGGCGCCGAGGCCGCCGGGGAGGAGGCCGGCGCCCTGGCGGACGACCTCACGGCGGAGGAGGTGGACGGCCGCCGGGTGGGCGAACGGCTGACCCGGCTGCGGGCCCTCGTCGGCGACGCCACCGCGCTGAGCGGGCTGGTCACGGCGGTGCACGAGAGCGTACGGGCCATCACCGGTGGGTGAGCGTCCGCGCCGTGGGCGGTCGATGGTGGCGCTCGCGGTCTGCTGTGCGGCGCTGGCGGCGGCATGCTCGCTGCCGGGGGACGGCGAGGGGGCGGGCAAGTCCGCCGACGGCCCCCGTACGAAGGCGGTGTTCGCCCCGCGTGATCCCGTGGACGCGGCGCGGCTGCGGCAGATCGCCGACCTCATGGGGCGGCGCGCCGAGGGTTTCGGCTACGAGGACGTCACCGTGGAGGCCGGCGCGGGCCGGGTCACCCTCTCCCTGCGCGGAGGGAGCGAGCGGGAGATCGCCTCGCTGGGGAAGCCCGCGGTCCTGGTCTTCCGGCCGGTGGTGCTGCTGGAGGCCTCCGGCACCGGCTCGCCCGCGCCCCCGTCCGGATCCGGGACGGGTCCCGGCCCGGGCACCGGCGGCTCCGCTCCCGGTGGCGCGGAGTACGCCGCTCTGGACTGCTCGGCGCCCGCCCAGCGGGTCGACCACCAGCAGGGCGACGCACGGTGGGCCGTAGCCTGCGCCGAACGGGCCGAGAGCGGCACGTGGACGAAGTACCTGCTCGGACCCGTCGCCCTGGGCGGCACCGAGATCAGCGAGGCGGAGGCCGTACTCGACACGCGGAACGCCACCGGATGGCAGATCCGGATGACCTTCGGCAACAGCGGCGCACGGAAGTTCGCCGACCTCACCGCGCGTCTGGCCACGCAGCTGAGCCCGGCCAACCAGTGCGCGATGGTGCTGGACGGCGCGGTGCTGTCGGCGCCGCTGGTCAACTCGGCCATCACCGGCGGCACCGCCGTCATCACCGGCAACTACACCCGCAGCTCCGCCGGCCGGCTCGCCGCCCAGCTGGGCACCGGCGGTCTGCCGACGGAGATGGAGGTCGTCTCCGTGACGCACTGACCCGCCGGCGGAACGGGCCGGCGGGCCGGTGCGGGTCGGTCTCGTCCGCCCTGCCGGACGGGCTCAGTTGACGGCGGCCGTGCCCGAGGCCACCGAGGCGAGGCCGTGCAGGTCGCGGGCGCTGCCGGTGATCCCGGACAGGAAGCTCTGGGCCCGCGGCGAGGCCCGGTCGGTCAGCCACTCCGGATCGACGTCGCAGACCCTGATCTTGACTCCGGTGCCCTCCAGGGCGAGCGGCAGGGTGTGCACGACCGTGGAGGGGAAGCTCAGGACCGTGTGCCCGATCGGGCCACGGCGGGCGATCAGTTCCAGCGGCAGGTCGGGCCGGACGATCTGCAGCCCGGTCTCCGCCGAGAGCCGGTGCAGCTTGTCGGCGCTCTCCCGGCGGTGCGCGAAGTAGCGGGTGGCACCGTGCGCCCGGGTCAGGGCGGCGACGGCGGTCAGGTAGCGCTCGGGGTCGACCACCCCGGTCTCCACGAGGGAGGTGCCCACGATGTCGGTGCCGGCACTGATGGTGGGCGGGCCGAACCGTGCCCGTGTCCAGGCGAAGCGGTTGGTCCGCAGCGCCATTCCGGGGGGAGGCGAGGCGGGCATCGAGCTGAACAGCTCGACCCGCCGCCCGGCGCCTGGGGTGAGTCGGCGCCGGGCGGCTGAGGCGAAGACGCCGAAGGCGGCGTCCACCGGCGACAGCCGGCGGCCGCTGCGGTGCCAGCGGACGAGCCGGGCACCCCTGGCGAGGAGTTCGGTGAACTCCATGGTCGCCGTGCCGTCGTCCACGACGGTGATCTCCTTCGCCCGGCTGAGCGGCAGGAGCACCTGCACCAGCCGGGAGAAGGGGTCGCCGAGGACGACCCGCCCCGCGGCCCGCAGGGCCGGGGTCAGTTCGACGGCGGTGCGCAACAGCGAACCCCGGGAGGAACGGGCTTCGCACCAGCGCACCGTGATGCCCTCGTCCATCGCCAGCTCCGTCATGCGACGGAGCTGGCCACGCGTCATGGGGTCACGCGGGGCGAGGGCGACGATGGTGAGCGGCCGCCCGGGCGCCGCCGGGCCCGGGACGGCCGTGGCCGTCCCGGGCCGCGGCGTGGGCACCGCGGGCGGGTGAACATGCGCCCACTCCAGCACGTTGAGCAGCTGAACGGGGCTCTCTACGAGTGCCAGAGTGCCGCTGTCGCTCATGGATCAGGCCGACACCGACTGCGGCTCGGCCGCGGCGGCCGCCTGCGCCGCCTCCTGCTCGGCGATGACGCCGGGCACGCGGCGCAGCTTCTTCATCGGGCCGAGCTCGCCCTCGTAGACCTTCTTGACACCGTCGCCGAGCGCCTGCTCGATGATGCGGATGTCGCGGACCAGGCGGTCCAGACCCTGCGGCTCGACGGAGGCGGCCTGGTCCGAGCCCCAGTTGGCGCGGTCGAGGGTGATGTGGCGCTCCACGAAGACCGCGCCGAGGGCGACGGCCGCGAGCGTGGTCTGCAGGCCGATCTCGTGGCCGGAGTAGCCGACCGGCACGTTCGGGAACTCACCCTGCAGGGTGTTGATCATCCGCAGGTTGAGCTCCTCGTGCTTCGCCGGGTAGGTCGAGGTGGCGTGGCACAGGATGATGTTCTCGCTGCCGAGCACCTCCACCGCGTGGCGGATCTGCTTCGGGGTGGACATGCCGGTGGAGAGGATGACCGTCTTGCCGGTGGCGCGCAGGGCGCGCAGCAGCTCGTCGTCGGTCAGCGAGGCCGAGGCGACCTTGTGGACGCGGACGTTCTCGAACTTCTCCAGGAACTCGACCGAGGGGACGTCCCACGGGGAGGCGAACCAGTCGATGCCCTTCTTGGTGCAGTACTCGTCGATCGCGCGGTACTCGTCCTCACCGAACTCCACCTTGTGGCGGTAGTCGATGTACGTCATGCGGCCCCAGGGGGTGTCACGCTCGATGTCCCACTGGTCGCGCGGGGTGCAGATCTCCGGGGTGCGCTTCTGGAACTTCACACCGTCCGCGCCGGCCTCCACGGCCGCGTCGATCAGGGCGAAGGCGTCCTCGAGGGAGCCGTTGTGGTTGATGCCGATCTCGCCGGTGACGTAGACGGGCTGGCCGGGGCCGACCAGGCGGTCGCCGATCGGACGAAGGCGGGCGTTGGTGGTGGTCACTGGGAGAGTTCCCTTCGGGAAAGTGAGGGGCCGAGGATCCACGAGGCGATCTCGCGGACAGCTCCGCGTCCTCCGGGCATTGCGGTGACGGAGCGGGCGGCGTCCTTGACGATGTCGTGCGCGTTGGCGACGGCCGTGGGCCAGCCGACGAGCGCGAAACAGCCGAGGTCGTTGACGTCGTTGCCGACGTACAGGACCCGCTCGGGGGCGATTCCTTGCTCCTCGCACCACTGCTTGAGTGCGAGGTCCTTGCGGTCGATGCCGTGGAGCACGGGGACCTTGAGCTTGCGGGCCCGCGCGGCGACGACCGGGTTGGTCTCCGTGGACAGGATCAGGACGGGCAGGCCGTTGTCGCGCAGGGCGGCGATCCCGAGCCCGTCACCGCGGTGCACGGTGACGGCCTCGCGTCCTTCGGAGTCGACCAGCACCGTGTCGTCGGTCTGGGTGCCGTCGAAGTCGAGTACGACCGCGTCGACGTCGTCGCGGGTCGGGTGCGCCGGCGCCTCGGGGGCGGTCTCCGTCGCGGGGTCGAGCAGCGGGGCCAGGGCGCGGGCGCGGGCCAGGTCGTCCGGCTCGTCGATCTCCAGGACCTTGGCGGGGTCGGTCCGCACCAGCGCGGTGTGGCCGAAGAAGCGGTGCTTCGCCTCGCGGAAGCCCGGGACGCGCATCGCGTAGGCGGCGCCGGTCTCCAGCAGGTCCTGCGGGCGGTCCTGGCGACGCGGGCGGTGGGCCTTGTCGTGGTTGACGCCGTAACCGCCGGTCGCGGCGGCCACCGTCGTACGGGACCGGCCGCCCTCGGCGGCCTCGTCGGCGGCCGCGGCGGCGGCGCCGATCTGGTCGGCGGCGTCACGCCAGATGAAGCCGTGGAAGGGGGCCACGGTCACGGCCGTGTCCGCGCCGTCCTCGACGATCGCGGCGACCACGCCGTTGACGTCCTCGGTGGTGATGAACGGGCTGGTGCACTGGACGAGCAGCACCACGTCGGCGCCGCGCCCGGTCATCGCCTCGTGCGCGTCCATCGCGTGCAGGACCGCGGCCTCGCTGGTGGCGGTGTCCCCGGCGATGGCGGCCGGGCGCAGGACGACCTCGGCGCCGGCGGTGCGGGCCGCGTCGGCGATGGCGGGGTCGTCGGTGGAGACGACGACGTCGGTGACGAGGCCGGCCTCCCGGCAGGCGCGCACGGCGCGGACGACCAGCGGCACGCCGCCGACGGGTGCGAGGTTCTTGCCGGGTACGCCCTTCGAGCCGCCGCGGGCGGGAATGACGGCCAACACCGTTGGCATGGTGGCTCCTTGCGACTTGGGGGGCGGGTTCACAGCTGGCCCCACCTGCGGATCACGGGCGCGACGCGCTGCACGCCCTGGCGGTACGCGGCGCGCGCGGAGTTGCGCGCGATGTCGCGCACGGCCCGGCGCAGCGGGCTGGGCTCGGTGGGCTCGGTCGCGGCGCCGGGCAGCGGCTCGCCCTTGGGGTCGAGGCCGTGGCGGGCGAGCACGCCGGGCAGGTAACCGGGCGCGGTGGTGGTCGTGTAGTACGGCGCCAGCGGCGGGAGCACAGGGGCGGCGGTCAGTTCCGTGACGCGCTCGCGCACGGCACGGAAGGGGTCGCCGTCGGAGGCGATGCCCTGGCTGCGGGCCCACTCGGGGTGCACCCTCGGCACCTCGCCGGAGTCGATCTGGTCCCAGGAGGCGTAGGCGCCGGAACCGAGGAAGTGGTGGTTGCCGAGCGCCTCGCGGATCCCGAGGTCGGTGAGGACGGCCGTGGGGATGCCGCGGTGCATGGACTCCAGCGCCGCCGTCGAACTCACCGTGACCAGCAGGTCGGTGCGGTCCAGGACTTCGCCCATGTGCCCGTAGACGAGCTTGAGGTTCTTCGGCGGGTCCAGCTTGGCCACCAGCTTCTGGTACGGCTGTTCCTCGATGTGCGTGGTGTGCTCGCCGGGCTTGCTGCGCAGCTTGACCAGCACCTCGCGCTCCGGGTGGAAGCGCGCGTGGTCCACCGCGCGGCCCAGCAGGTACGTGCGGTCCCTGCGGCTGTCCGGCACGGAGGGCTGGACGGCGAAGACCACGGTGAACGGCCGGTCCGCGGAGGGCTCGTAGGGCTTGCCCTCCAGGAAGGGCAGGGCGGTCTCCACGACCGTCCCGGCGTCGGTGCCGACGCCCTCGTAGACGTCGCGGAAGCGCTGCGCGTCGTGGGCGCTGTTGGCGAGCACGGCGTCGGCGCCGGCCCGCAGCAGGAGCCCGTCGGCGAGCTTCTCGTAGACGACCCCGACGTAGCCGGTGACGACGACCGGACGGCGGGGGGTGCCCTGCCAGGCGCGGGCGAGTCCGTGCAGCATGGCCTGGACGGTGCCGCCGACGCAGGAGAGCACGACGACGTCCGCGGTGTCACGGGAGGTCCCGGCCAGGAACTGCGCCGCCGTGACCTCGCGCATCGAGTCCGCGGGGATGCCGACCTCGGCGAGCTGGCGCTCGGTCGGGGTCGCCCGGCCGCGGAGCAGGCGGGCGTCGAGCCGCGCCTCCGGGGCGATGCGGCGCGCCGTCAGCGCACCCCATTTCCATCGGGTGTCCGAGTCGGCGAGGACGGTGACCCTGATCGGGTCGGCGGTACTTGCTGGCACGCCGCAGACGCTAGGAATGCATTCCGAGCGGGTCTCCAACGCAACGCCAACGGACGGTTAACAACGCGCCGCCGAATGGGGAATCGGCCGCCCCCGACGGCGGATTCATGATTCCGCCATCTCCCGTTCACCTTGGGGTGGGGAAGGCGTCAGGGTGGGGGACGAGCCGCCCCATAGGGTGCGCGACGTGGTTAAGCTCTCCGTCATCGTCCCGTTCTACAACGTGCAGGATTTCGCTCCTGACATGTTGAGGAGCCTCCGCGCGAATACGCGCGCGGATTTCGAGTTCATTCTCGTGAACGACTGCGCAACGGATGACACCCCGGGAATCCTCGAGCGCGCGCTGCCCGACCTGCCCGGGGCGATACTCGTCTCCCATGAGAGGAACGGCGGGCTCGCCACCGCCCGCAACACGGGCATCGACGCCGCCCGGGGCGAGTACCTGACCTTCCTCGACGGCGACGACTGGCTGGCCGAGGGCTACCTGCCCCGGCTGCTGGAGGCCATCGAGACCCTCGGCACCGACTTCGTGCGCACCGACCACGTCGTCTCCCACGGGCGCAGGCGCACCCTCGCCCGGGTGCCGCACGGCCGCCGCGGGGTCGCCCTCGACCCGCGCGAGGCGATCCTCCCCGCCGACCGCACGACCTCGGTGGACTACCCGTACGCCTGGGCCGGGATCTACCACCGGCGGCTGGTCGACGCGGGCTTGCTGCACTTCCCCGACGGGCTGCGCACCGCCGAGGACCGGCCGTGGATCTGGCGGCTGCACCGCGAGGCGAAGTCCTTCGCGGTCGTCGGCCTGCTGGGCGTCTTCTACCGGCGCGGGGTGGCCACCTCGCTCACCCAGATCGGCGACATCCGCCAGCTGGACTTCATCCGCTCCTTCGACCAGGTCCTCGCCGAGACCGCGGCGGACCCCGACGCGGACCGCTTCCTGCCCAAGGCGGTGCGCACCTACTGCGCGGTGATCGCGCACCACCTGGGCGCCATGGGCCGCTACGAGCCCCGGGTCGCACGGAAGCTGAAGGCGATGAGCGCGGCCGCCCTGAAGCAGATGCCGCAGGAGATCCTGAACGAGGCGCTGGACTCGATGGACATGAAGCGCAGCCTGCTGCTGCGCCGGACACGCAGGCGCCGCGGCCTCGCCGGGGCGGTGGCCGCGTGATGCCCCGTACCCAGGTGTTCCTGGCGTCGACGCTGTTCGGCGCCGCCACGGTGGCCGCCGCGATGGACGCCGGGCTGTTCGCCCCGGCCGACCGCAGGCTGCTGCTGGTCAGCAACAACGCCGCCGTGCCCGAGATCGCGCCGGCGCTGGACACGGCACCGGGCTTCGGGGCGCTGCGCGGCCGCTTCGACCGGGTGCTCTCGTGGAACGACACGATCGCCCCGCTGCACCCCTCCGGGTGGTCCCCGCGCCCCGAGGACGTGCCCCTGTGGGAGCGCCACCTGCGGCGGCTGTGGGACCTCGGCGGGGACGAGGTCGAGCTGGTCGTCGAGTCCCTGCACGTCGACCCGGCCCTGGCGCTGGTGAACGTCTTCCCGGGCGCGCCCGTCGAGGTGTACGCCGACGGCCTCATGGTCTACGGCCCGACCCGGGACAAGCTGGACCCGCTCGTCACGACCCGGGTGGGCCGGCTGCTGCACCTGGACCTGGTCCCCGGACTGCGGCCGCTGCTGCTGTCGGAGCACGACGTCCCGGCCCGGCTCGTCCCCGCGGAGGCCTTCACCGGCGTCCTGGCGGGGATCGCGGAGCACGCCGCGGCCCCGGCTCCCCTCCCCGAGGGCGGCGCGCTGCTGCTCGGGCAGTACCTGTCGGCGCTGGGCGTCCTCACCGCCGCCGAGGAGGAGGAGCTGCACGTCCGCATGGTGCGCGGCGCCGTCGCGGCGGGGCACCGCACGGTGGTCTTCAAGCCGCACCCGACGGCGCCCGCGCACTGGTCGCAGCGGCTGGAGCGGGAGGCGGAGGCCCTGGGGGCGGAACTGACCGTGGCCGGGGCGTCCGAGCTCGCCGAGGTGCTCTTCCTGCGGACCCGCCCCCGGCTCGTCGTCGGCTGCTTCTCCACCGCGCTGTTCACCGCGTCCGCCCTGTACGGGCTGCCGGTCGCCCGGGTCGGCACGGAGCTGGTGCTGGACCGGCTGACGCCGTACCAGAACAGCAACCGCGTGCCCGTCACGATCGCCGACCGCCTCCTGCCGGACCTGGAGGACCGGACGTACCGCGAGGCGGCGGAAGCCTGGCGGCCGCCGACGGCGGAGCGGGTCGAGCGGGACCTGACACCGCTGGTGCGCGCCGTGGGCTACTGCATGCAGCACCAGACGTACGCGCATCTGCGGGACGAGGCGGTCCGCTACCTGACGGACGGCCTGGACACCGGCACCTGGCGCTACTTCAAGCGGCGCCGGCTGGCGTCCTTGGCGCTCCCGGGAGCGGTGCCGTCCCAGCTGGCGTTCCTGCCGGCCAATCCGGCCGTGCGCAGGGTCGCACGGCGGATCAGGCATGTGACGTCCCGCGGCTGACCTCGGGACGTCAGGGCCACGGGGGCCGGCGCGGAGGTCGCGCCGGCCCTCCGCGCGCTGATGGCCGCGCGGTGACTACCGCGCGCCGTCCGGGGCGAGGGTCCGCTCGATCCCCGCGACGAGGACCCGCAGACCGGTCTCGAAGCGCGCGTCGTAGTGGTCGAACATCTCCCGGCCGGCCTCGCCCACCAGCGGGAACTCCCCGCCGAGACGGGCCTGCCGCTCGTCGGTGTCGTAGCGCGGGTCGCGTCGGCCGGGCAGCGGCTGCACGGCCTGCTCCTCGATCACGAAGCCGATGGTGAAGGTGTACGCGGTGAACCACGCGTTGAGGGCGTCCTCGACGCGGAACCCCTGCTCGACGAGGGCACCCAGGTAGCGCTCCATGGCGCCCGCGTGGCTGTCGTCGGTGAGGTGCGTGCCGCTGAAGACCTTGGCGCCGTCCCGGTAGGCCAGCAGGGCCGCACGGGTGCCGCGGCAGGCGGTGGCGATCCAGTCCCGCCAGTCGGAGCCGGGGACCTCCTGGCCCATGCCGCGCTCCAGCATCTGCCGCAGCATGCGGGTGGCCATGGCGTCGAGCAGGGCCTGCTTGTTGGCGAAGTGCCAGTACAGGGCCGGTGCCTGCACCTGGAGCTCCTTGGCGAGCCGGCGCAGGGTCAGCCCTTCCAGCCCCTCCTCGTTCAGCAGGCCGAGGGCGGTCTCCACCACCTTGTCGCGGTCCAGTCGCGTCGCTGCCACGTGCCCATCCTGTCCGTCCGTCGGTACCCCGTGACAATTTAACACCGTTAAGGGAACCCTCGGGACATGGAACTTAACAGTGTTAAGGAAACCGGCGTCCTGATCGTCGGGGCCGGCCCCACCGGACTCGCCCTCGGCGTCGACCTCGCCCGCCGCGGCGTGCCCGCGCTCGTCGTGGAGCGCTCCGACCGGCTGTTCCCCGGCTCACGGGGCAAGGGCCTGCAGCCCCGCTCGCTGGAGGTGCTCGACGACCTCGGTGTGGTCGGCTCCGTCCTCGCGTCGGGCGGCCCCTACCCGCAGGGCCGCGTCTGGCAGGACGGCCGTCCGGTCCACGAGTGGGAGATGTTCGAGCGGGTGCCCGCCACCTCCGGCGCCCCGTACGGCGCGACGTGGATGGTCCCCCAGTGGCGCACGCAGGAGATCCTGCACGCGCGGCTGCGCGAACTGGGCGGCTCGGTCCGCTTCGGCGCCGGGCTCACCGGTCTCACCCAGGACGCGGACGGCGTGACCGCGGAACTGGCCGACGGCACGACCGTACGGGCGGCGTACCTGGTCGCCTCCGACGGCGGGCGCAGCGCCGTGCGCAGGGCCCTGGGCATCGCCATGCACGGCGAGACCGTCGACCCCGCCCCGATGCTCGTCGCCGACGTGACGCTGACCGGCCTGGACCGCGAGCACACCCACGTGTGGCGGGGCCCGGACGGCACCGGCGCCGTCGCCTTCCCGATGGGCGGCACCGACCGGGACTTCCAGTTCGTCGCGACGTACCCGGCCGGCGCGGAACGCCCCGACACCTCACCGGACGGGGTGCGCAAGACCGTCGAACAGCGCACCCACCTGTCGGCCGACGACGTGCTCGAGGTCATGTGGAGCTCCGACTTCCGGCCGCGCGCCGCCCTGGCAGAACGCTTCCGGGAGGGCCGGGTCCTGCTCGCCGGGGACGCCGCCCACATCCACTCCCCCGCGGGCGGCCAGGGCCTCAACACCGGCATCCAGGACGCCTACAACCTCGGCTGGAAGCTCGGCCAGGTGCTGCGGCACGGCGCCGCGGCCGAGCTGCTGGACAGCTACGAGCAGGAGCGGCTGCCGGTCGCCGCCGACGTCCTCGGCATGAGCACGCACCTGCACCGCAGCACCATCAGCCGGGGCCGGCCGATGAACCAGCGGGGCGCCGAGGTCCACCAGCTCGGTCTCGGCTACCGCGACGGCCCGCTCACCGCCGAGACCCGCGAGGGCCTCGCCGAGGACGCCCTGCGGGCCGGGGACCGCGCGCCCGACGCACCCCTGTCCGGCGACGGGCGGCTCTTCGACGTCCTGCGCGGCCCCCACTTCACGGTGCTGGCCGTCGGCACCGAACCGCCCGCGGCGCTGCCCGGCTTCGCCCGCGCGCACCGCGCGGGGGCCGGCAGCGCGGTCCACCGCGGCTACGGCGAGGGCCTGTTCGTGGTCCGCCCGGACGGCTACGTCGGCCTCGCCACGCGCGACCCGGAGCGCGTCACCGCCTGGCTCGCCCGCTTCGCCGGGTGATTCAGAAGACGTCCGAGGGGACGTACGTCCCCCAGACCTCGCGGAGCGCCTCACAGACCTCGCCCACCGTGGCCCGGGCACGGAGCGCGTCCCTCATCGGGTACAGGACGTCCTCCGTGCCCTCGGCGGCCTTCCGCAGCGCGGACAAGGCCGAGTCCACGGCCCGCCTGTCGCGTCCGGCACGCAATGCGGCCAGCCGCGCCACCTGCGCCTCCTCGATCGCGGGGTCGACGCGCAACGGCTCGTAGGGCTCCTCCTCCCCCAGCTGGAAGCGGTTGACGCCGACGACCACCCGCTCCGCGGAGTCAGTCTCCAGGGCGATCCGGTAGGCGTTGCGCTCGATCTCGGCCTTCTGGAATCCGCGTTCGATCGCGCTCACCGCCCCGCCGAGCTCCTCCACCTTGGCCATCAGCTCCAGCGCGGCCGCCTCCAGGTCGTCGGTCATCGACTCCACGACGTAGGACCCGGCGAAGGGGTCCACGGTCGCCGTCACGTCGGTCTCGTACGCCAGGACCTGCTGGGTGCGCAGCGCGAGCCGGGCGGACTTCTCGGTGGGGAGCGCGATCGCCTCGTCGAAGGAGTTGGTGTGCAGCGACTGCGTGCCGCCCAGCACCGCCGCCAGCCCCTGGACGGCCACCCGCACCAGGTTCACCTCCGGCTGCTGGGCGGTCAGCTGGACGCCCGCGGTCTGGGTGTGGAAGCGCAGCATCCACGACCTGGGGTTCCTCGCCCCGAACTCCTCGCGCATGACGCGGGCCCAGATGCGGCGGGCGGCACGGAACTTGGCGACCTCCTCCAGCAGCGTCGTGCGCGAGACGAAGAAGAAGGACAGCCGGGGCGCGAAGTCGTCCACGTCCATGCCCGCGGCGAGGGCGGTGCGGACGTACGCGACGCCGTCGGCGAGGGTGAAGGCGATCTCCTGCGCGGGCGAGGCACCGGCCTCGGCCATGTGGTAGCCGGAGATGGAGATGGTGTTCCAGCGCGGGATCTCGGCGCGGCAGTAGCGGAAGAGGTCCGCGACCAGCCGCAGCGAGGGCTTGGGCGGGAAGATGTACGTGCCGCGGGCGATGTACTCCTTGAGCACGTCGTTCTGGATGGTTCCGGTGAGCCGGTCCGCGGGCACCCCCTGCTCCTCGCCGACCAGCTGGTACATCAGGAGCAGCAGGGCGGCGGGCGCGTTGATCGTCATCGAGGTGGAGACCCGGTCCAGCGGGATGCCGTCGAAGAGCACCCGCATGTCCTCGACCGAGTCGACGGCCACGCCGACCTTGCCGACCTCGCCGTGGGCGAGGGGGGCGTCGCTGTCGTGGCCCATCTGGGTCGGCAGGTCGAAGGCGACGGACAGGCCCGTGGTGCCGTGGGCGATCAGCTGCCGGTAGCGCGCGTTGGACTCGGCGGCGGTGCCGAAGCCCGCGTACTGGCGCATCGTCCAGGGCCGGGTGGTGTACATCGTCGGATGGACACCGCGGGTGTAGGGGTAGCCGCCCGGCTCACCGAGCCGTTCGCCCGGGTCCCAGCCGTCCAGGGCGTCGGGGCCGTAGACGGGCTCGATCGGCAGACCGGATTCGGACTCGCGTGCCATGCGTCATGCCTCCAGCGACTCGGCCCCCTTTCCTCAGTGTGCGGCGAACCGTGACCGGGCCGGTGCAACTACATGCCGGGGAAATCAGTCAAAGGGTGTACCGACTCATCTCCAGGGGGACGAAGTGGCACTCATATCCGTCACAAGAACACGCGCGGCGGCCGCGGCCGCCGCGCTGCTCACCGGGGCCCTCCTCGCCGGCTGTACGGCCCAGGCGAGCGAGCCCACCGCCAGGGCCTCCGTGGCACCGGACGCCGCGGGCCCCACGGCGAGCCCCTCCGGGAGCCCGAGCACTGCGCCGGGCAGCGGCTCCCCCTCGCCGACGGCATCGCCGTCCGCCACGAAGAAGCCGGAGGCCGACCGCACCCCCCGCCCGGTCGTCGTGATCGCGCGGGGCAGCAGCAGCGCGAAGGTGCGCGAACTGCAGGCGCGGCTGAAGCAGCTCGGCCTCTTCGGCCGCAACCCCACCGGCTACTACGGCGACGTCACCGCCTCCGCGGTGCGCACCTTCCAGTCCCGCCACAAGCTGCCCGCCTCGGGCACCGTCACGGACAGGACCTGGGCGAAGCTGCGCTCGGTCACCCGGCAGCCCACGCGCGGCGCCATGTACCCGCCGACCAGCAACCCGGTGGCGAAGCTCGACCCGCGCTGCATGACCGGCCGCGTGCTGTGCGTCAGCAAGACCAGCCGCACCCTGGCCTGGGTGGTGAACGGCAAGGTCGTCTCCGCGATGGACGTCCGCTTCGGTTCCCAGTACACGCCGACCCGCGAGGGCACCTTCAGCGTCTTCGCCAAGAGCCGGAACCACGTGTCGACGATCTACCACACGCCCATGCCGTACGCGATGTTCTTCAGCGGCGGCCAGGCGGTGCACTACTCGGCCGACTTCGCGGCCCGCGGCTACACGGGGGCCTCGCACGGCTGCGTCAACGTGCGCGACCGCGCGAAGATCTCGGCGCTCTTCGACCAGGTGCGGATCGGCGACAAGGTCGTCGTCTACTGGTGACCCCGGGCCAGGAGCCCGTCCAGCGCCCGCCCGAACAGCAGCCGGCCGGCCCACGCGGTGGGCCGGTCGAACGCCCCCGGCAGCGGGCGCACCCTCAGGTCCTCGCGCCACACCACGCGTGAGCCCCCCTCCTCCCGCGGCCACACCTCGATCTCGGCCCAGCCGAGCACGGTCCGGCCGCGCTTCTCCAGCCGGCACCGCCCGGGACGGCCCGCGTCCGGCGGCTCCCAGCGCACGATCTCCATGGGGTCGTCGACGGCCATCCGCCCGAGTCCGGTGCGTGCCGTGAACGACCGCTCCCCCGTGACGACGGCGGTGGTGAACGGCACCAGTTCCGCGTGGCGTTCCCAGTCGGTGACCCGGCGCCAGGCCTCGGCGGCGGGGAGCGGGCAGTGCCGCTCGATCCGGAAGATCACGTCGTCGAGCCTACGCCGCCGCCCCTGCGGCACCACGTGAGGACGCGGGCGGAGCGGGGGGAAAGCGCTCCGCCCGCGTCCCTCGTTGGGGGCCCGATACGGGGGGACCGGGCGACCCCTCGACCGATGACCAGTCGGTCTACTGGTTAAAGCGCCCGGCAGGCCGAAAGTGTCACACCCCGCACCCGCCGCGCCCGGGAGCGCGGCCGGGAGGGAGAGCTGCCCGGCCGCGCTCGGGTGCGGACCCATGGGCACGGGAAGTGCCCGGATCCGCGGGGCCGATGACCAGTCGGCCCGTCCATGGGAGCGCGCGGCGGCCGGAAAGTGTCACTCGCCGCCGTGGCCGCCGTGCGGTCCCGGCCGCCCGTCGGACGGTACGACCGGCGCGGACGGTGGCGACGGTGCGGCCTTGGAGGTCGGTACGGACGGTGCGACCGGGGCGGGCCGTGAGGTGCCGCGCGGGCCGTGGCCGCCCTGGCGGTGGTGTCCGCCGGAACGGTTCTTCCAACGGCCGGGGTCCTCCCGGGAGTCGTCGTCGCCCCGCTCGCCCCCCTTCTCGGCCTTGCCCCCGTTCCCCCCGTGCCCGGCGTTCCAGCCGAGCAGATCGGTGCAGTAGCGGCGGACCTCGCGCTGGCCGCCGCCCGCCGCCTTGCGCAGTTGCTTGTAGGCCTGCTCGTCCACGCGCTTGCGGTGCCGGCCGGCCGCGGCATAGGCCCGGCACAACGCCCTGTGGTCCAGGGCCGGCGTGGAGGACGGCGAGGAGGACAGCGTCCCGGCCGGCCGGCCGGGGAGGACGGTGCCGTGGGTGCCGCCGGTGCCGCCCGCCGGGCGGCCGTGGCCGGGGCCGGGGCGGGAGGTCGGCGGGGCGGTGCGGCCGGGTGACGGCGAACCGCTGTCCGAGGCCGCCGTCGCCCCGCTCTGGGTGTGCACCGGGGCGGGGTCCGGGACGCCGCTGCCGAGCAGGGCCGGCAGCGCGCCGGCGGCGGCCGCCATGCCGACCCCGGCCATCGCGGCGGTCGCGATCAACGTGCCCGTCACCGATCTGGAGTGACGGGCCGTACGGCTCCGCCCGCTCCGGGACACCGCACCAGCGCCCGCGCCGGGCGACCAGTCGTCGGCCGTGCCGAGGCGGACGCCCGCGGTGGCCCCGGTGAGCGCGTCGTCGCCGCGCGCGGCACGGAACGCGGCGAGGGCGGCCTCCTCGCGTTCCGGGTCGAGGGGTGCGGGAGCCGCGGCGGCGGCCAGCAACCCGGCCAGGGCGGCGGCGCGCTCGTCGCGCCAGGCCCGCTCCGCGGGGTCGTCACCGTGAGCACCCCGCAGCAACCGCTCGGCGGTGGCGTCGTCCAGCCAGTCCTGTCCTCGGTTATCGCTCATCTCATGTCCTCAAGCGTTCGGGACGCCGAAAACGTCACACTTGACGACCCGCCGTCGGAATCCAGCAGCTCAGCCAGACGGCGCAGGCCGCGGCTGGTGGCCATGCGCATCGCACCGGGCCTCTTGCCGACGACCTCGGCCGCCGACCGGGAGTCCAGGCCCATCACGACGCGCAGCAGCACCGCCTCGGCCTGGTCCTGGGGAAGGGCGGCGATGGCCGCCAGCGCGGCGCCGGTGCCCACCGCGGCGACCGCCTCCTCGGCGGTGTCCGAGACGGCGGGCCGGTCGAGCAGTTCCTCCACCCCGGCGGCGGCCAGCGGCCGGCGGCCCACCGCCCGCAGGTGGTCCAGCGCCCGGTTGCGGGCGATCCGGGCCGCCCAGCCGCGTACCGCGTCCCCGTCGCCGTGGAAGCCCGGCAGGTCGCGCGCTATCTGCAACCACGCCTCCGACGCCACGTCCTCGGCGTCCACCGCGCCGACCAGCGAGCGTACGTACTGCAGCAGTTGCG
Organism: Streptomyces sp. PA03-1a; assembly: GCF_033792805.1. Classification (NCBI taxonomy): domain Bacteria; kingdom Bacillati; phylum Actinomycetota; class Actinomycetes; order Kitasatosporales; family Streptomycetaceae; genus Streptomyces; species Streptomyces sp. PA03-1a. The sequence continues at coordinate 2,752 of NZ_JARAVO010000014.1, read as the reverse complement.
GCTGCACCGCTCGGTACACGAACCGGAAGCCGTCCTCGTCCCCCTCTTGCGCCGCGCGTACCGCGGTCGCCAAATCCACGTGCGGGCCTCCCCCTCGGAATCGCGCACCATACTGCCCCATGATGGGCGCCGGCAGGGCGTCCGGGGGCGGCTACCCGCCGGTCACCAGGGGTCAGGACAGCAGCCGGGAGAGCCGCTTCAGGCCGCGGTGCGCCGCCGTACGGACCGCTCCCGCCCGCTTGCCCAGCACCCGGGCCGCGGACACCCCGTCCAGCCCGACGACGACGCGCAGCAGCACCGCCTCCGCCTGGTCGGGCGGGAGCGAGGCGATCAGGGCGAGGGCGCGCTCGGTGGCCAGCGCCTCCAGTGCACGGTCCGCGGTGTCCTCGGCCGCGGGGAGGTCCAGCAGTCCGGCGTCGAGGGGACGGGCACGGGGCCTGGCGTCCTGGCGCCGCAGGTGGTCCAGGGCCCGGTGCCGGGCTATGGTCGCCGCCCAGCCCCGGAAGCCCGCCCCGTCCCCGCGGAACCGGCCGAGGTCGCGGGCGATTTCGAGCCAGGCCTCGGAGGTGACGTCCTCCGCGTCGTCGCCGACGAGGCCGCGCACGTAGCCGAGCAGCAGCGGCTGGACCAGCCGGTAGACCACCGCGAAGGCGTGCTCGTCCCCACCCTGGGCGCGCCCGACCGCGGCCCCGAGCTCCATGTCGCGGTCGGTCCGCGGATCGTGGCGCCCCCCGTTGCTGGCCACCCTGTCCTCTCGAATCGCCGACATCCTGTACAGCGTGGATTCGCACTGAATCGTCACACCTGTCGGGCCGCCCTGGCGATGGGTGTGACATTTTCGGCCGCGTTGACGCTTTAACAATCAGAAGCGGCCGAAGACGCTCCTGTGGGGGGAGGCGGACTTCGGCCGCTTCACCTGGGGCGGCCGGGTACGGCGGCTCAGCCGGCCCGGTCGGCGAGGGTGCTGAAGTCCTGCCAGCTCAGGACCGGCGGGCCCGGGTCCCAGAGCTTCTGGGTGAGCGCGCGCAGGGGCATCCGGATGCCGGCCGCGACCTCGTCCTCGGTCTGGGCGTCCGCCCGGTCGCACCAGACGGCCAGCCGCGCGCCGAGGATGCGGTCCGGTCCTGCGAGCGCCGCGGGCACGGCGCCGTCCCGGTAGACGACGGCCGGGGTCCACTCCTCGTAGATGCGCCGCCCGCTGGGGTAGGGGAAGTTCTCCGGCGCGCCGAGGACGTAGTACAGGTACCAGGAGTTGAGGTTGAGCAGCTGCCGGCCCTCGCGCAGGAGGTCCTCGGGCAGCCGTCCGCGCAGTTTGTTGCTTGACCAGTAGGCGACCACCCGGTCCGGGTCCGCGGCGACCCGGGCGCCGCCGGAGAAGCCGTCGTTCCAGGCCTCGACCCGTTTGCCGAGCGATCGCAGGGTGGCAGCGCGGTCGTTGAGCCAGCCGGCCGCCGCGTCGGCCACCCCGGCGTCCGGGCCGTAGCGCTCACGCGCGTACGCGGCGAGCTGCGGGAAGGACGTCTCCGGATGGTCGGCCACGAGCGGTCCGTACTCGTCGCCGCCGACGTGCCAGTGGGCACCGGGGAAGAGCGGTGCGTACTCCTTGAGCAGGTCGTCGACGACGTCGGCGGCACCGGGCCGGGAGATGTCCAGCGCCCCGCGCACGGGGGTGCCGTCCACGGAACGCAGCTGGAGGTCCGGGTGGGCGTCGAGCACGGCACCCATGTGACCGGGGCTGTCGATCTCCGGGACGACGGTGATGTGCCGCTGCGCGGCCAGGTCGACGACCGCGCGGATGTCCTCCTTCGACAGGTGCCGTGACGAGACGATCTCGGGGTGGCTGTCGCTCTGGAGGCGGAAGCCCTGGTCGTCGCTGAGGTGGAGGTGGAGCTGGTTGTACTTCAGGTCGCCCAGCTCGCGGACCCTGGCCTCCAGCCACGCACGGCTGAAGTACTTGCGCCCGATGTCGATCATCAGTCCGCGCTCCGGCCGGTCCGGGCGGTCCTCGACGGTGCCGGCCGGCACCCGTCCGGTGGAACGGACCGCCTGGAGGAGGGTCCGCGTGCCGTAGAAGACCCCGGCGTCGGTGCCGGCGCGTACTGTCACCCCGTCGGCCGAACTTGTCATCTCGTACGACTCCGGGCCCGCATTACTCCGTTCGAGTGAAAGCGCAATGTCCCCCGGCTTGGCGGGCCCACTGACGTACGGCCGGCGGAGCTCCTCCGCGAGCAGCCGCGCCTCGTCCTCCACGGCGCTCCCGGCGGGCGCCACCACGCGCGAGCCGGGGCCCGGTACGAAGGCGGCGGTACCGGCGGCAGGGGTGAAGGAACGGACGGCGGGGATCGAGGGGAACCCGGCGGACGTGCTCGCCCGCTCCGTCGGCGGGGCGCCGGGGGCCGCGGTCCCCGCGGGTGCGGCGAGCGCGGGACCGGCCCCGAGCACGGCGCTCAGCACGGCGGTCAGCACGGCCGTCGCCGCGTACGCCGACGCACGTTTCGCCCGCATCTGCCACATGATCCGAATTTATGCCCGCTGTGTGGATCTCGCCGTGCGGACCAGGGGAAGCCGTGCACTTTCGTTCCCGTACGAGTGAAATTCGTGCATCCGTCGTACAGGGCCGAACATAGGCCGATACGGTGGTCGTCACTCGTCGTCCCCCTGTGGTTCACGCCGCGCAGCCGCCTCGCGGTTCCCCCACCTTCGTCACCGTTCCCTCCCAGGAGCCCACCGCTGTCCAGCGACACCCCCGCCC
>NZ_JARAVO010000149.1:0-23422 GCF_033792805.1 Streptomyces sp. PA03-1a | reverse complement strand
ACCCCAACCGCCCCCACCTCCACATCGTCGGTTCGACGCCGAGCCACCGGACCGGCTCGGGAAGACGACGACCTGATCACCCAGCTCCACCGCGACGGACTGGACCCGGAAGAGATCGCCGGCGAACTCGGCCGCGGCACAGCAGCCATCCGCTGGCGCCTGCACGCCCTGCGCCTGGGCCCGTTCCCCGCCGACCTGGTGAACCCACGCTCCAGCGAACCCAAGCCCAAGCCACCCGGTGCCTACCGTGTTCAAGAGATCAGGCTCGAGTACCCCAACGCCTACCGCCGTTGGGAACCCGAGGAGGACGCACAGCTCGCCCAGCGATCCGCCGAAGGCGCCAGTCTTGCCGAACTCGTCGAGGAGTTCGGGCGCCAGGAATCAGCTGTTCAAAGCCGCCTGGCGAAGATCGACGCCACGGGACCTGCGGCTGACGAAGCCCGGCGAATGGGACTGTAGCGCCGCCCGCCCGACAAGGAGCAAGCCTCCGCAGGCGCATTCCGAACAAGGTCTGGCATGAGCGCCTGCCCAAGCCGTCAGACGAACATCGCGGCCGGGCCGAGCTGAGCCGGGCAGCGCTGCCAGCACGACGACGTGCGCCGGCCTCACGAGAAGGCGAATGAGACCGGCGCCCCAGTCATCGAGCGATCATCCGGAGCCGCTCGAACGGAACACTGGCGACGGCCGCCACAGCCGTCAGCCACTCGGGGCTCACACCGGCGCATGCGAGCACGGCCACAGTGATCGTCACCGTCACCACGATGACATGCCACCCGCTCGCCCCGTGTGCCCAGCCCTCACCCGGGGCACTGACACATAGAGGTACTGTCACGTACTTCTCCTCTCAGATCCGTCTGGGAACGAAGGCCTTCGGCGCGCTTCAGGTTGGGAAGCCAGGAACGCGCGCCGGGGGCCTTTGTGTTGGCTGCAATGGAGTCATACCCAGCGGATGCTGTCGGACCTAACTTTCCGCAGCCCCGCATAGATCGGGGCACGGGAGCACAGCGGGGCGCATGGCCGAATACCGCCTCCCTATCCGGTGCTCTTCGCGGCCACTCCTCTGACCAATGGCTGCACCAGACACTCTCAAGCTTCGAAGCCACCTGCCAGCACTGCCACCAGTACACAGCGACCTGCACCGGATCAGCGATCAATGCCTGCCCGTAAGGGCCGGTCCTCCTCTCCAGGCGCAGTCGGCGCTCATGAGCCCGGCCACTTCCGCAACGGGAGCGTTGCACACGGCAGTGCACATGTCTGAGGGCTTCGAAGCCCGCTCCCCTCCGGACTGCGAAGCCCTCGCCTGACCTGGCATTGCTACCAGCCGTCAGGGCTGGCGAGCAGTGCTCCACATTTTCAGGGAGAGGCTGGCCTCCATGCGAACGTCGTGACCCCTTGTGCAACAGGCATCATCTGGTTGAAGAGGTTTTGGGCGACGAGCTCTCCGCCGCTGAACCCGCCGGTGACGTCGTCGTTCGGCTTGCCCAGTAGGGTTGCCGTCTTCCCGGCGGCGTGACTTTGGCGGGCTAGCACAGGCCGTAGGGTGGTTTGTTCCCACTGGCCGTCAGACAGGCGGTATACGTGCGTGGCTCCCCAACGGTGAACTCGTTGACCATCCGAGTTGAACGTGTCATCGCTCCTGCACCCGGGCTCAGCCCTGAAGGCGGCGTATGCCTGGTCCTCACTGTCGAACCACGCGGACACCAGCCATGCATTTCCCGGCAGCGGCGGTTGGCCGGGTGCGGTCACCTGACCGCTCTCCTGATCGACAATTGCGACGTTGGAGTATTCCTCGCAGGCGCTGAGATGTCCGAAGTAGCTGACCGCTACCTTGTCTCGCCGTGGGCTGACGGCAATCGTGCCTAGGGAGCCGCTGCCGGGAACGTCTTCTAGCGGAGATACATTGCCGCTCCCATCGACCCGGTACAGCTGGCCGACACCGGTGAAGTTTCCGCCAAATGCGATGTAGGCAACGGAGACTGTGCCCTTCGGGCCCGGGCCGAGCAACTCCAGATGACCGCAGGACGGGCCGAAGCACGCGTCGTCTGGCCGCAGCGACTTCACCGGCCACACCCTTCGCTTTCCGACTTGCGGGAAGCTCCACAGCGCCGCCTGCTCCGGGGGAAAGGCACCGTCCGATAGCAGGTCGTCGCCACGGAAGGCGAGCGTGCCGCAGTCCTTACAATCCCAAGTGCGGATCCTCGGGCTGGAAGGCATGGACTCTCCGGCGCCCCGGGGGTAGCGATAGACCTTGAGTCCCGAGCCGTCGCTTCTCGCGGCACTCCATGCCAAGTACTCGCCGTTAGCTGACCAGGTCAACCCGCCCGCACGATAGCCCTCAGGCATCGTGGCCAGCGTCTTGCTAACACCGTTCGACCATAGCTTCACAGTGTTTCCGCTGGCGTAGGCGAGTTCAGGAGTCAACCGACCTGCTTGGTGTCGCTGCATGTGAGAGGTCTGGTTGATCACTGCGGAAATGACTGTTTGCTCCGTCTTAATATTAGTGTGATTGCATTTACTGTCCTTTAGCCACCAAAGAGGCACATTGCTAGCCCTACAGGTAAGCACATACGGGGCGCCGGTCTTATTGGTGTAGGCCGTCGCGGAGCCCAGAGGCACGGCAACGTCGCCGAGGGAGAGCTCGGGAATCGTCTTCACCTTCAAGATCTCCACGATGCTGAAACGAAGTCTGTTGTCGCCTGCTATTGCCTGAACTGGCAAGTCTGGCGGCCAAGGCGGCAGCTTCTTGATGTCGCTTGAATTGTATGCCAGTGCTCGACCTTGCGGCCCACGGAGGGCGCCAAGGATATCGGTACACAACAAGGAAGAGGAGTCGTGGGCGCGATCCCAACCAGCGCAGAACCCAAGATAACCTTCGAGAACTAGCACTAGTTCCGGACGCCTGGCCACCTCGGCAGCTTCGAAAGGTAGATGCTGGGCGATCGAAGCCGCAATCGAACCGCGCGTAGGGGTTCCGATGGTGATGACCTCGGCGACGTTCTGCCAAGTCTTCCTGCCGGCCTGCCCGGTAGGCAGCGAAACGGCGAACTGTGTTGCTAGTCCCCCCATGGAGTGTGCCACCACCATCACCTTGTAGCCGGAAGCTCTAGCAAGGCAGTTGATCGCACGACTCAGTGCAGGACCGATGCGGGGATCGGTCACCCACTCTGGTTGCGCTGGCTTGTAGTCGAAGGTAAAAGCCGTAACGTGTGGGTATCCGGCGACCTTCCGAGGAAACGAGTGATCAGGATCTGGACCGTCCCAAGTGTCAGCGCCAGAAGCGATACCGTGAACGAAAATAACCGGCATCGTGTTAGCTACAGACTCATCGGGAACATCTCCCTCCCTCGTCACCTGTTGAAGGCTTCTGCTGGTGCAACCTTCAGACGCGGCTGCGGGGCTGCTTGCAATGAGACTGAGCAACAGCAAGAGAGCTGTGCACGAACTGAGAAGCAGCCGGGCTGCGTGCTGCTGGCGGTTCACTTGATCTCCTCGATGAGGGTGATGCGCCAGCTGCCGTCCCTCGTGGTGAACGCAAGAAGGACGTGCCGAACCGGCATGCCCGGCTCATCGAGAGTTGCCTGGGCATTGGCGAAGCCGCCCTCTTCGTGCCAGCTGTCCTTCTGCAGCTCGAGCCGTGAGCCGACGGCGAAGAGACGCCCGGGTTGGAGTACCCGTTCCAGTTCGGGCGTTACTGCCGCGCGCTGTGTCTTCGCGTCGTTTGCAACGAGGTTCTGTGCAGTACGGGCTGCCTGGGCGGGGATGGGGGTACCGGGCACGTAGGGCAGTTGTTGGTCTTGAGACTTAGCGTCCGCTTGATCTGATTTGCCGTCGAGTACGAAGTACGTGACCGTGCATGCAACGATAACCAAGATGCCCCCGGACACCCATAAGATCATTTTTCGCACGTCGTAGCGTCTCCCTATTCCTGTCTGGCCTGCAGGCGCACCGAGGCACATGGCGCCTGTCTGGAAGGTGGCACCTTGCGCGGCGGGTTGATCATCCGCAGTCAGGCGCCGCCGTATCCTGCCGTACGCGCCCCTTGAAGGGCAAAGGCAAGGGTTGGCTCCGGCCGCGTACCGCTCACAACTCCATCGCCTCGCACGCGGCTGCTGCACCAGAAGCCGAAGCGAGGCGTCGTGGCCCTAACGCGGACTTCTCCCGGAAGTAGGGCTGCATGCAAGTCCAGCTTTGTTCGAGCAGGGCGAGCTCGTGCGACCCCAGGCAGTGAAGCCCGCGGGACAAGACTGGCCACCGTCCAGGACGATGATGGGACCCCCTGGGTAGCAGTCAGGGACCTACACCTGGTCAGACCGCAAGAGCGGTAGTGGCACTTGCCTCAGGATCGGGTGAAGCCGCTGGCGAAGGGTGCCGGCAGACGCTGTAAACAAGCTTCCACAGCGCCCATCCGCTCACGGCAACCGCACCCCAGCTGGCAACCCACAGGGCGATCAGTCCGACGGCCGCATACGCGGGCCGCTCAGAGAAGACAGTGCCAGCCGACCAGCCCAGTGCAGCGGCCGCCACGGCTGGGAACGTCAGCCAGAGCGCGGTGACGCGGATCAGACGGGCACCCCGCCCCTTTCGGGCGTGCTCGCTCAGCCACGCCTCCCAACCGAATCCACCACGGACCCTTGGGCGGAGCTCCTCGGTGATGTATCGCGCCGCCATGAAGCAGAACTCCTGCTGGTCGACGTAGCGTGTGCCCAGCACGTAGACCCCGAACGGGATGACCAGCAAGAACACCCGATGGGCGGGCATGGCGGCGGCAAAACTGAACACGATTGCGGCGGTACTCAGTTGCAGAGCAAACAGAGTGTGTGCAGCAGTGCTGCGCCGCTCGATCTCCTGCCGCAGCGCGGAGAACTCCGCGAGCGCCCCCTCGCTTGTGGCGGATGACGATTCCCCCATGCGCTGCATGTTTCCCGCCTTGGGAGATCCTTACCCGGCGTTGCCCATCCGGCTCGTTGCGGCCCTGGCACCTTGAGCGTCCACCCGCTTGTCGTCAGGACAAGACGCGCTCCCCCGACCACGGAGTACCGCACCGACAGACTGCTACCGAAGCGCAAGCCGGGCCCCGCACGCCCCCTTTGTATCGCTCGAACGGCTGGAAGGACCGGGCGTGACGTAGCTCCAAGAGCCTGATGGGGCAGCCGGGTTGGTTTGACACAGTGTGGTGTTCGTCACTAACGTATGTCCGTCATCAGATATCGGAGTTGGGTTGTAAGGGTGTTGTTGACGACAGGGCAGGCCGCGGCGGAGCTTGACTGCGCGGTGACGACGTTCCGCCGGCTGGTCCACGCCGAGCTCCTGCCCGGGCTCTCGCGGCGAGGGGTGCGGGTGATGGTGCCGCTGGAGACGGTCCAGGCCCTGCGTGACCGTGCCGAGGCTCCGCTGGAGCGACTGGGTGTGGCGGAGATAGCGGTGCTGCGAGTGGACGTCGCCCAGCGCGCTCCCGAAGAGAACCGTGAGTGGATCGGCTTTGCCGCGTCCTTGCCGCCGCAGGATCTGCTGGCAGCGCTGCGCGGCTGGTGGCGGTGCGACGCGGCGAGCGTCGCGGCCGGGGGAGTGCTGCCGGTGACCCTGTCCGGGTATGTGGTGGCGGTCCTGACCGGCCTGGAAGTCTCAGAGAGGGGCCGCCGTGGGCTGCACAGCTTCCCCAAGGCCACACTGGCCGGCTATCTGACCGACCTGGCCACCCCCGTCAAACAGCTCACCGCCGAGTCTGCGAAAGACCGCGACGTCGCGGACTTGCTGCTCGGCACCCGCTTGGTCTCCGACTCCGGCGGGGCGATTGCCTACGTCCGCACCGGCTCCGGCCCCACTGACTGATCTGCCTGCGTGAGGGAATGTGATGGATTCCAAGACCTACACCGCCGCTCTGGGTGAGCTGCGGACCCTACGCGACGAGATCAAGAAGGCGCAGGCGGCCCTGGCCAAGCTCACCGCTGCGCGGGACAAGCAGATCACGGCTCTGGCTGGCTATGACAAGGCCAAGGCGGAGCGGATCGCGCCTGCGGCCGGGCTGAGCATTGCCGACGTCGTGACGATTGCCCCCGCGCTTGCCCCAGAGGGCCTGGCCATCATGGACCCTGCAGCTGAGTCCGACATTCAGGAGGCGGCTGTCTCGGAGACGGCCACGCCGACTCCGGCGGCCAGCGAACCGCAGCCGCCTACCGAGGCTGTCTCCGGTCGGGTTTCCGTTACCGAGCCTGCTGCTGTTGCGGGAGCTGTCGCCCCGAGCCTGCCGCGTCCTGCTACTCCCGCCGAGCAGCAGCCTGCAGCCGTGGCACCGGCAACCCCCGATGCTGTGGCCGGGCCGCGGGTCCTGCCGTCGATCCCCGTGGCCCCGGAGGGGGATCGGTGGTTCGCCCACACGAGCGGACTTGCCTCGACCCGGCCGAACTTCACTCAGCAGGTCCGGTCCACTGTCTTCCTCGACGCCGCCACGGGGATCCTGGTCCACCGTGACCAGACGGTGCGCCTGGAGTTGAAGACGGCCTCGGCCGGGGAGATCCTCCAGCAGGTCTTTCACGTGGTGCCGGAGGGTGTGGAGCGGATCTACATCACCGCCGGCGACCCGTGGCACCGTGACGCTGACCGCTACCCCTACCTGAGGGACGCCGTCGCTGCCTGGCTGAACGCACCCGCCGTAGGGTGGCGGACCGACACCGGCCGGGGCCGGGACCGGATGGCCGGGCACTTCGTCCATGCCCGTAACCCTGTCGGCCGCTACCAGCGGGAGAACGGCGAACAGCACGTGGAGATCCGGTCGGTGGGGGAGTGGTTCGACACCGGCACGGTCAGCCCCGCCGTTGTGCGGGACGCCTTCGTGTTGCTGTGGAAGGCTCTGCGCTCCCACTGGCCGGACGCCGTCGTCATGGGGTCTCCGTCGCAGACCGGCCGGGATTTGTGGACCCGCACCATCCCCGCCCGCGGCCAGTTCGCCGAGGGGTATCCCGTGCTGTCCGAGGAATTGCGCGGCTTGCTGCATGCCACCGCAGGGCAGGGCCGCACCGAGCTGCTGACCCCGCCCGCTGTGCCCGAACAGTTGTCCGGCCTGGTGGAGTACGACCGGACCTTCGCCTACGCCAAGCACACCTGGAAGTCTCCGGTCGGCACGCCCCGCCGCATCACCGCTGCCACCTTCGCCGCGTGGCCGGAGAAGGAACGGATCAAGGCTCTGTTCGGCTGCGGCCACTGGCAGATCCGCGCCACCGTTCCCGACGGCTGGGACCACGTCGGCCTGCTGCCCGCCCCCGCACCTGGGGAGCGTGCCTGGCACTACCCGCGCACCCCCGGCGACACCTTCACGACCTGGGCCGGCGGTCCCGAGGTCTACGCCGCCCTCACCAACCCCCTCATGCCGTGGAAGATCGAGATCCTCGACGGCCTGCTCTGGGAAGACGGCAAGCCGCTGGACGACTGGTCGAAGAAGCTCAAGGAGTGCTGGTCCCGTCTGGCCGCCATCGCCGACCTCCACGCCGACGACCAGCAACGCCAAGCCGCCACCCTCGCCTCCCGCGCCGTGCGCGCCATCCTGCTCTATGGCATCGGCTCCTTCGCTCAGCGCCCCCGCATGGTCACCGGCACCACCCCCCGCCACCTCGAGCGCGACGTTCCCGCCGATGCCGAAATCATCGGCTTCGACGACCACACCATCACCTGGCAGCGCCCCACCGGCTTCGCCCGCGACCCCTACGCCCACCCTGAATGGGCTGCCGCGATCTGGTCCGGCGCCCGTGCCTCCCTGCTCACCATGCGCATGCGCGAGGACGACACCCACGTCGGCGCCCTCCACGCACCCCCCGGCACCGTCGTCGCCTTCCGCACCGACGCCATCTACCTCACCCAGCCCCAGAACTGGCCCTACCACGGCCAGCCCGGCGACTACCTCCTCAAAGGCCACCTCACCGGCCCCATCACCGCACCCACCACCGAAGAAGAACTCCTCGCCCTGCGCGACGCCGGCCGCACCGCCCACACCTACGCCACCACCACTGGGGGTGCCTGATGCCGCCCCGCCGACGCCGCCCCCAGGCACCCCAGCTCAACGACGCCGCCCGCCTCGCCGACCACCTCCAAGCCGCCGGCTACACCAAACGCGACATCGCCCGCATCATCACCCGCGACCCCTCCCTGGTCTCCCAGTTCTACACACGCGGCAAAGGCGCCGCCTTCGTCCCCGCCCTCACCCGCGCCCTCCAGGCCGTCCAGACCGACGGCATCACCGACATCGACGAACTCGCCCGTATCGCAGCCCCCCTCATCACCCGCCGCACCACCCAAACAGGTGCCCGAGCCCGCGTCCGCAGCAAAGCCGTCCTCATCACCCCCACCGGTACCGGCACCGGACGCGTCGCCGCCCAGGCCATTGCCTCCGGCTCCGCCCGCCTCCGCCCTTTGATCGCCGAAGCCGCGCAACGAGGCCTGCGCCTGGCCTTCACCGTTCGCATGCCGAAAACTGGCTACCTCCACCCCTCGGGCAGCCGCACCGACTCACCCGGCATCCGCCGCGACGTCATCCAGCGCACCGACCACACCGAGGAACGCTCCTACGGCTCCGCCTCCACCGGGGGCTTCGACGCTGCCGACTTCGCCCGCCGTGTCGATGCCGCCGGAGGGGACGTCACTGCCGCGGTTCATCAGTGGCTCGTCGAGACCGGCCGCATCCAGGCCGAAGCGCACATCACCCATCTGGAAATCCGCACTTGGCGCCCCCGCTAAAGACCGCGCATCACACTGCAGGTGCCTGAGTCTGGCCTGAGCCAGCGGCGTGATGCCGCTCCTCGCGTCCGGGCCGCGGGTCGCCTGGCGGGCGGCCGCACTGGCTTGCCCGCGTGCCGATGGCGACATCGCCTCAACCCGCGACTGACGCAACGATCAGGTGATTCGGCGATCTGGCGCAGCCTAGGACCGGTGGGTATCGCCGGTGGAGATGGTGCCGCCGGTGACGTTGCCACCGATGCCGATGGACCGGTCGCCGGATACGTGGACGTTCGTTGTTCCAGCCGACTCTTGGGCCTCAGCGAAGAGGGCTCCGATTTCGGCGGCGAATGCCGGGTCCTCAGTGAAGAGTTTGCGTAGCTGGGCGAACAGGACCGTACGGAAGACTTCGTCATCGGGGTTGGCGGCCACGTCCGCCACGGCCTCTTGGGCGGCTGGCCGCTCCCCGACGCGGCCCCGCAGGCGATTCCAGATCCTTGTGACAGGGCTTGGCTCGCCAGGCTCGCCTGCGACGGCGTTCAGCAGTTGCGGGAGATGTGGAGCGAGGAGAGAGACCAGGGCACCGATGTCCATGTTCTACCTCGGGTTCAAGGAGGGGCGGGAGGGAACTCAGGGTTTGGAGCGGAGACGGCGCGGGGCAGGCCTCCGCAGGCTGACGGTGCTTCGGACCGTCTCGTACAGGTCGTCAATCTTCGCCCGCATGATGTCGACGGTGTACAGCTCGGCGTATCGGGCGTGGGCCGTCGCTGCCAGGGCCTGTGTCCTGGTGGGGTTGCTGATCAGGGTGAGGATGGCGTCGGTCAACGCGCTGGGGTCGTCCGGTGGGACGATGATGCCGGCCTTTCCGTCGTCGAGCAGGGTGCTGACATCGCCGACGTGCGTCGCGACGATCGGCAGGCCGCGAGCCATGGCTTCCAGGATGCTGCGGGGGCTGCCCTCGGTGTCGGACGGCTGGACGAGCAGGTCGAGGGCGGTCATGGCAGGACTGATGTCTTTGACTACCCCGGTGAACGTGACGTGCCCGTCCAGGCCGAGTGCCGTAGCCATCTGTACCAGTGCCTCATGCAGGGCGCCGCCGCCGACGACGAGCAGATGGACATCGGGCCGCTCCTGCCGGACCCGTGCCCCCGCCTTCAGCAGCAGATCAGGCCGCTTCTCCGGTGACAATCTGCCGACCGAGCCGATCAGCACCGCGTCGGGATCGATCCCGTGCGCGCGTCGGAAGGCGATGCCGTCGGCGATACCCGGAGCCGGGACGCCGTTGTGCAGAGCTACCGAGGGTCCGCAGGCGGCCTGTAGTCGCGGCAGGTGGGCGTGTGCGCTGGCGATCCGCAGGTCAGCCGAGCGCATGGCGAGCCGGTCCCAGTGCGATGCCACGCGATCCCGGAGGGTGTTTTCGATCCACCCGTGCGCGGTGGCGACAGCAGGCAGCCGAGCCCAGTTCGGTGACACTTTCCGCATCGCGGCGATCAGGTAGTTGGCGTCGTAGCCGTGGCCGTGGATCATGCCGACATCACGGTCGGCGGGCAGCCGCCACAGCCGGCCAGGTCGCAGCGGCGGGGCGAGAACGGAGAGGCCTGCAGCGGCCAGCCGCTGCAGGTAGTCGCGGTTGGCGCGCAGGGTGAGAACGATCGGCTGCCATTGTCCGTGCCGCTGCTGGGCTACCGCCAGGTCCAGGACGTGCAGGTCGGACCCGCCGATCGCGCCTTCGCTTTGCGGGATGATGACGTGCAGTACGGCGCTCATGTGCCGGCCGCCAGATGCGTGGGGTCCGCGTCCGCCATCAAACGGTGCCAGACAGCGGCCAGCAGCGAGGCCGAGCTTTCCCAGGTGGGCAGGTGCTGAGCGGCCAGCAGTGCCCGTTTCTCCTGCAGCTCCCGGTCGCCTGGGCTGCACAGCAGCCGGATACAAGCGTCAATCATCGCCGGAACGTCGAGGCATTCGACGACGGAGCCTTCGGGCAGGTGCCGTAGGCCTTGCAGGCCCACCGGTGTGGTGACGACGGCCCGGCCCCGCGCCAGCGCCTCCAGCACCTTGATCTTGACTCCGCCGCCGAACCTTAGCGGGCACAGGATCACGCTGGCAGCGTCCACATAGCTGGTCACCTGCGGGACCAGACCGGTGACGGACACGCGCGGATCGGCGGCGGCCGCGCGCAGCCAAGACGGGGGGTACGGGCCAACGAAGGACACGGTCGCTTCCGGGCAGCGAGCCCAGACGCCGGGAAGGATCTCGTCGAGGATGAGCTGGGCAGCGTCTACGTTCGGCGGATATCCAAAGTTGGCAACGAACGCAATCCGTCCCGCGCCCGCTGGGGCGGCCCCGGACGGTCCGGCGTGCAAGTGGTCAGCGCCGCCAGGGATCACCGGAACATGGCGTCCGGGTAGATGGGCGCGGATGTGGGCCGCGTCGTCGTCGGTGACCGCTGCGACAACTGCCGCTGCCCGCCAGCAAGCCTGCTCAGTACGGCGAGTGAGGCAGGCATCGGCCAGGACAGCCGTGCCACCCCCACTCGCGGCCTGCTGTTCGAGGAGCCGTGATTCGACGTTGTGCTCGACGATCAGGGTTCGGCTGTGGATGTGCCGAGGCAGAAGATGGAGCAGGTAGTGACCTTCGACATGCACCGCGGCGGGCGGGTTGGCGGCGAGCCGGACGCCCAGGTAGTGACGGGCTGACTGCGACTGGTGGCGGCGCACGTGTGGGCTAAGCCCCGGCGCGGTGGGCAGTGACGCCGGGAAAACACGCGCCCGCACCCCGGCTGCCTCCGCATCGCCGAGATGCGTGTGGTCGAGATGGGGATCCTTCGAGACGGCAACGACCTCGATGTCGAAGCCGGCGGACAGCCGGAGCAGCAGATGCGCCTCGCGTAACCGCCCCCCACTGCAGGCAGGCCACGGCAGATGATGAGTGAGATAGAGAACGCTCGGTCTTGGCACCCTGGGCTCCGCCCTTCCCCCCGCGGTCCATAGCGCTCAGCAGATTTCCTACTTTCCCATCAAGAGGCACTGTTGGGGTGGGAAAGTGGGAGAAAACAGCCGCGTGCAGGGAGGGGGCCCGCGCCGTGTGCCTGTCGCCTGCACCCTGCCGGCACGGGAGTTTCCTGTGACCGTCCACGCAGAGGGGGCCGGGTCGATCGCGGTCGGCGGAGACGCGATCAACAGCATCTTCGTCACCGGGGGCGTCAACCAGTTCTTCGTCGGACAGTACCAGCGCCTGGCCGAGGCCTACCTCAACACGCGATCGCTCTACCGGGAGTTGGCCCTCGAGCATTTCACCGGACGCGCCTGGCTGGTGCGGGCCGTCGACGACTTCCTGGCCGCCAACGATCGAGGCTACTTGCTCATCGAGGCGGAAGCCGGGATGGGGAAGACCGCGTTCCTTGCGTGGGTCGCCCGGGAACGGCGCTACGTGCATCACTTCGTGCGGCTGATGCCCGACGTGAACGACGTGGGAGTCGCCCTGCGAAACCTGTCCGCGCAGCTAATCCGGGCCTGGGATCTCGACACGATGGCCGTCGGTGGAGTCCTGCCGCCCAGTGCCTCCCGGCCCGACTTCTTCACCGAGGTCCTCTTCGAGGCAGCAGACAAAAGAGACGCCACCCGGCCCGGGGAGCCGATCGTCATCGCCGTGGACGGACTGAACGAGACAGCCGCGCTGCCATACCAAAACCCCCTGTCCCTGCCGGCTGACCTGCCCGCCGGGGTCTATGTCCTGGCCACGCAACGCACGACCCACATCCCGCTCGTGGTGACCACACCACGCCGCGTGGTACGGATCCGGCCCGCGGACGCGGACAACCAGGCAGACATCCGCACCTACCTGGAAAGGGAAGTCCGTCGCCCGGGACTCGCCGAGCGGGTCACCGACCCGGCGGCAGTGGCCGACCGGCTCGTGAACTGGTGCGGAGGAGTGTGGCTGGTTCTCCGATACGTGCTAGCAGAGTTGCGGAGCGGAACCCGCAGCCCCGACGAGCTGTCGACCCTGCCGATCGGCCTGTGGCACTACTACGCACGTTTCTGGCGCGACTGGCAGCAAGCCCACGAGAAGACCTGGACAGCGGTGGACCTGCCACTGCTCGTCACGATCACCGCTGCGCGGGAGCCGCTCACTCTCGACCTGCTATGCGCGATGAGCCGATGCCCCGACCCCTCCCGCGCCGCCGACCTCGTCGGCGACGAGTGGCGGCCCTTCCTGCAGATCACCGGAGAAGGCGCCGACGAACAGTACACGGCGTTCCACGACAGTCTGAGCGAGTTCATCGCCGGTCAGGTCGACGGAACGGCACTGACCAGCGCTGAACGTTTCTTCGTCGAACGCTTGAACAGCGCTCAGCGCGAAGCCCACCAACGCATCGCCGAACGCTACCTCGCCGCCTGGGGCGATCTTCCCCACGGACTGCCGCGACTGCGCGGCGAAGCCGCCGCTCTCGATGACGGCTACGGACTGCGCCACCTGGTCGCACATCTCGTCCATGCCAGCCAGGACGCCGTCCTGCACAGCCTCATGGCCCTGGAATGGCCCCGGGACGACCACGCCGAGGAACCAGCCAACGCCTGGTACGAGGCACACCGGACCCGCCGAGAGTTCGCCGGATACGCACTGGACGTCCAGCGAGCATGGGGTCAGGCCGAGCGGGCACCGACCGTGCCCCGCAGTCTCGCCCTCGAGCTGAGATACGCGATGATCGCGGCATCCGTCGACAGCGTGGCCGGCAACGTGCCAAGCGAACTACTCGCCCTACTCATCGAGCACGAGATCATCACGGCACCGCAAGCACTAGAGCTCACCCGGGAAATGTCGGACGCCCGCGTCAGAGCCGAGTCGCTCAGCGTACTTCTGCCAAAGCTGCACGGAAACCTGCGCGCCGAAGCGATCAGCGAAGCCCTGGCAAGCGTTCACCTCGTGCCCGACGGGTACTGGCGGGCAGGCGAACTGCTGCGCCTGGCCGAAGTCGCCGGTGTCGAACACATGGTGGATCTACGGCGCATCGCGGACAGTCTGGGACGTGAGTACGAGCGGGACATCGCACAAGCGGGCCTGGACGCGCTGGGCCGGGCCGGCCCCGCCGCCCACGTGACCACGGCCGACCCACACGAGCCCCGCGACCCGGTGGAATTTCTCGAGCAGTACCGCCGGCGAACCAGCCGCGGCCGCGCGACGCTCATGCTCGGTCTGCCCTCAGGACAGGGCGTCGAAGGAAGCCGCTATGTGCGCCCTCCTCGCTGGCGGGCCGAACTCCTCACCGAAGCGGCGCGAACGACACCGCAGCGTGAACCGGTACTCCGCGCAGCCCTCGACACCTCTCTCCTGGTCGGCGACCAGGAAGCACTCACCGCCACCCTCGGCGCGATCGTCGCCGAATTGACCGCGACCGGCTCCGTCCCCACAGCACTGGCCTGTGCCCTGGAAATCCAGGACACCGAGACCCGGGCCCGCGCCCTCTTCGCGACCGCCGCCCATGCGGATGTCGTCGACCAGGCGCTCCACGCCACCGCATCCATCCAGGAGGCCGCAACTCGCGGCTCGCTACTGCGCGCCCACGCAGCCCGCCTCGCCCCACTGGCATCCGCTGGCTCCCTCGCCCCCGTCCTGGCCGATCTGCCACGGGACTGGCACGCCGCCGTTCTCGGTGCGA
Organism: Streptomyces sp. PA03-1a; assembly: GCF_033792805.1. Taxonomy (NCBI): domain Bacteria; kingdom Bacillati; phylum Actinomycetota; class Actinomycetes; order Kitasatosporales; family Streptomycetaceae; genus Streptomyces; species Streptomyces sp. PA03-1a. Next base: position 9,063 of record NZ_JARAVO010000149.1, on the reverse strand, counting down.
CCGCCGCCCACGTTCCCTCCGCCCAGCGCGAGTCTCTCCTCGCCGAGGCTCTGGAGATTGCGGTATCAGCCCTGGACGCAGGCGGGGCCCGAGTGCTTGCTGACCTCCTCGTCGATCTGCCCGCATCCTTGATCCCATCCGCCCGCGCAGCCGTGACCGCCATCGCCGACCTGGAGACCCGCGACTACCTGACCGCTGCTCTGGCCGCCCGGCTTGCCCACCTGAACCATCCAGACGAGGCCCGTGCTCTTCTCGCCGCGATTCACGATCCCTACTGGAGCATGACCGGCACCCTCCGTACCGCCACTGGCCTGGCCGCCTCCGGCCAGTGCGACCAGGCCGAAGCACTGGCCGCCACGCTCCCCTCCCCCCACTGGCGCGCCGAGATCTTCGCCCGTTCGGACAACCTTGCTGTCGCCTACGCCGAAGCCGCCGCCCTCACCGAGCCCGGCGCCCGTGTGGCCGCACTCCTCCGCATCGAGTCAGTGATCTCGAGCATCCTGGAAAGTGGCCACGTGGCCCACCACGATCGTGCCGAGCGCACCACTGCCCTGCTGGAGATCGGACCGGCAGCGACCGGTCACCTGGAGAAAGGCCGGGGGACCCTTGCCGAGACCGCTGATCCACACGGGCGAGCCGCGGCGGTGCCGAAGCTCCAGGCGGCGCAGCGGGAGGGACTGGAACGCGCCCGCGCGACGCTGCACGAGATCACCGATGCCCAGGTGTCGGCGCACGCCACCATGGCGGTGGCTTTTGTCTTCGGGCAGCGAGGACGGACCGCAGAGGCACTGGAGTTGATAGCGACGCTCCCGGAGGAGAACCGAGCAGCAGCGCTGGTCCAGCTGACGCCGCTCCCCGATGATGCCGTGGCAAGGGCCGTCGCGCAGGCTCAAGCCTTGTCGGACCCGGTCGGGCGGGGACGCGCACTTGCGCGCATGACGGGACCGCTCGTCACGGCGGGCGGATTCGACGTTCTAGACCACGTCCGAACCGTGCTGCGGCTGCTGGCAACGGGCAACCGGGCACAGCTCCTGGAGGCAGTTCCCAGCCTGCTGCCCGGATTGCTGGAGCTGGCAGGACCGGAAGGGCTCGTCGACCTGGCGGCAGCCGTCTCCGCCGCCTACCGATGGTGGCCCTGATGGCGGACTTCGAACTGGTCGTCCACCACGACTACACGTCCGGAACCTGTACCGACACCTCCGGATTCGGCAACCACGGATTCGGCACGACGTCACCAGACACGGACGGCATGCCGTTCGACGGGCACAGCAGTCGCGTCGTCGTGTTCCCCGCCCCCAGCCTCACCAACCTCGGCGGCCTACGCGCCCGTGTGAGGCTGCGCCCTGACGCCCTCTCCGAACGCCGCACCCTCATCGAAGGCTACTTGGCATTCTCCCTCTCCATTGAACCGGACGGGGCCCTGCTCGGCGCTGTCTACGCCGACCTGAAGTGGTACGTCCTCAGCACCCCGCCCGGCATCGTCACCACCGGCCGCTGGACCGACGTCGCCTTCGTCTACGACGGCCGCGACACGATGTCCCTCTCGGCAGACGGCACCCTCATCGCCCTCCGCCAGGACCTCCTCGGCCGCATTGCCGACATTGAATGGCCCTACGGCCTCAATATCGGAGCCTGGCCCGACGACGACGTCCGCATCTTCGCAGGCGTCATGTCAGAACTCTGGCTCTGGCGCCTCCCTACCTCGGCCGAACACCGCTGACAGCACTGCACTACGGCGCTCAGAAGACAGCCCGACAGCCCTCGAACCCGGGTCCGTTCCCGAAGGCAGCGCGAACTGGGCCAACCCGGATTGACGATCTTTTGCGGGGTCGCGTATGCACTGATCATCCGTACAGCGCACCGTCGTGCCAGTAGAGATCGACCTCCATGAGGTCCTCGGAGCCCGTCGTGAAGGGTTCCAGCAAGTCAGCGGCCATCTCCTCGTCGACGCCGACGACGTCGTGAGGCTCAGGGACTGTGGCGGCGTGCTCGGTGGCAGCGACACAAGCCCGGCAGGCATCCGTCAGCCGCCAGATGCAGCCGTCTGCACTGCGCATGAGCAGCAAAAGGATTGCCCCGTCGCAGCCGCGGTGGCGCGGGTGCCAGTGGCAGCCGTGCTCGCCGCAGCGACAGGTTCGCAGGTGGGTGGGGAGGGGTTCGGAGCGGGCGTGCTGGGCCAGGTGGTTCACGACGACTGTTCGCGCCGGTTCACACCTGAGGCCAGTGGGGATGCGGCCGCACTGGGGGCAAGCCAGGGTGATCCCGCTGGGACCGGGGCGGACCTGGAGTGTCCAGGTCCGTTTCACCGGGTGGGGGAGTGCGCCGTGCCCCATGGAGAGCTGTCCTCCCTGCTGTATGACGACTGGTTCGGCCGGCGTCCCGAGGCGGGGAGCGCCGGTCGCGGCACACGGTAGTGCAGACCTCTGCCCTGTCGCCCTGTGCCTGACGAGGGCAAATAGGGCAGAGGTCTGCACTGACAGGGCAGGGTTCTGCACCGTGCGATAGAGCGGTGACGATCACTCCACCGCCCGACCCGAACCTCGACGCGCTCCGCCAGGAGCTGTCACGACTGCGGGCCGAACGCGGCTGGACCTACGACGAACTCGCCGCCCGAACCGGCCTGTCACGCCGCACACTGATCGAGATTGAGCAAGGCCGCACGATCGGCACCCTCGCCACCTGGCACGCCCTCGCCCACGCCCTCGGCGCCCCGCTCGACCGGCTCTTCGGCACCCTCTGCGCCGGCCACGAACCCCCCGCCCGGCCCGCTCCCTGACCACTTGGCGAAAGCCGCGAGGGCCCAGTTTCCGGGAGGTGTAACGCCACCCGAAACAGCGACCAGCACCGAACGCACGCACGAAGAAGCGAACTCCAGCACGACGGATGCGGCCACCAAGGTGACCTCAGCGGCCTGGTCAGCCCCCGTGCAGCGTGTCGGCCGTCATCGTCTGCGGTCATGCGCTCGACGAACAACTCCATCGCCGATGACGGTTCCGCCTGGGACGGCAGCCGGAAGAACTACCGGGCCCGCCGGCTGCTGCGTATCGATGCGGACAGTCCCAGTCGGCTGCTGCGGTCCGCGCAGGTCGGCCGGTGCGACGTCTGCGGGAACTCCGTGGAGTGGTACCAGTGCCCAGGCAGTACTCCTGTCCCTCTTCACCCCGACGAGCTGCCCGCCAGCACCGTCCCCGCGGGGGAGCGCTGGCATGTCTCCTCCGGCGCCGCACACGCCGGCCACGACGGGAGCACTTGGTGCCGGGTTCGGCATCACGCCGTGTGCCCGGCCGCCCCGGCGGGCAACCGGAGCCCGCTGCTGGCGGAGACACGCCGGGCACTGGGCCTGACCTCGCGCCGACTTCAGGACGCCGGCTTGTTCACGCCCCGTCCTGAGAAGGAGTCGGCCCCAGCGCCGCCCTGCCTGCCGGTTCGGCCAGTGGTGTGCCTGCTCGACACGCGCTTCCTCGCTCCGGGCCCTCTCGAGCACCTTCAGTGCGTCGCCCATACCCGCACCCGGCGCCGCTGCGGTCTGCCGGTTCTGGATCCCGAGGCTCTGCCGGGCACGTGGCGGCTGGGACCCGTGGACCCGCTCCTGCGCCCCGGCGACGGCCGCCTGCCGACAACCCAAGAGGGGATGGCGGTCTATGACCTGACCGGCCTTCCCTACGCGGAGCAGTTGCGATGGCACAACCAGCGCTGCCCGACCCATGCCGCAATCGATGAGGCCGCGGACCACGCGCGCGCCGAATGGGAGCCCTTCAATCGGTTCCGCCACCACCAGCACATCCGCGGACAGCTTCCCGATCCGTCGCCTGCCCTGGGTCAGCGACACGAATGACCTCGCGCGAGCTACTGCTCCGCCACTGCGCAAGCTCAACAACCGTTGCTACCAGGCCCTCCCGCAGCACCGGAACCGGCAGCTTCGGCGCTTGATCCCTGGCCATTCTCGGAGGCACCCGTGTCCAAGACCTTGATCGGCACTCCCGACCCCGATCAGCCCCCGTCCGGGCCTGCGCTGTACGACGAACACGCCGAGCACACGGTCCTGGCAGCCGTCCTCCACCACCCGCAGTTGGTCCCGTACCTCATGGCAGTCCTGCGGTCGACGCATTTCAGCAGCCCGGCCTGCTGGGAGGTGTTCCGTGCCGCAGCCGCGGTCCACCGCCACAAGGAGACCTGCACTCCGGCAGCTGTCACGGCCGAGCTCGAGCGCCAGCAGCAGGCCGGCGCCGACGACTCCGCGGACGAGGCGAGGAAGGGCCTCGTCCGCGACCTTGCTCGTGCCGCGGTCCCGGTGGATCCGGTGGTGGTGCACTACGCGGTGATCGTCCGGGACCTGGTCGACCTGCGCCGCCACGCGGTCGCGCTCTCCGAGGGTTTGCCGCCTGTGCCGATGCGCGGCTTCCTCACCGACGACGACACCTGACCACCGACGCGCTCATCTCGCGCCCTCACGGATCGATGAAGCTCAATGATGCTGCAGCCCACTGACGAACAGATCGCGGCCGCCGACGCCTTCGCCACCGGTGACCACCTGGTGATCCAGGCCGGTGCCGGCACCGGTAAGACCACCACCCTCACCCAGCTTGCCGCCAGCACCTCACGCCGGGGCCTGTATGTCGCGTTCAACCGGGCTATTGCCCAGGATGCCGCCGGCCGCTTCCCCGGCACGGTGCTGTGCAAGACCGCGCACGCCCTGGCCTACGCCGCCATCGGCCACCGCTACCGCGCCCGCCTGAACGGCCCCCGGCTGCCCGGCCGGCACACCGCCGACGCGCTCGGCATCACCAAGCCCATGCGCATCGGCAACCGCGTCGTGTGGCCCGCGACTTTGACCTCCACGGCCCAGCGCACCGTCACCAGGTTCTGCCAGTCCGCCGACCCCGTCATCGGACACCATCACGTGCCACCGCTCCGCGGCCTGGACACCGCAGACCTGCACGACGAACTCGCCCGGCGCATCCTGCCCTACGCCCGCGCCGCCTGGGCCGACCTGCAGCACCCCGATACCGGCGCGGTCCGCTTCGAACACGACCACTATCTGAAAATCTGGGCCCTGTCCGACCCGAAACTCCCCACCGACTACGTGCTCCTGGACGAAGCCCAGGACACCAACCCCGTCCTCGAACAAGTCCTGCTCGACCAGCGCGGCCACGCCCAACTGGTCATGGTCGGCGACTCGGCGCAGGCCATCTACGGCTGGCGTGGCGCCAAGGACGTGATGACCGGCTTTGACGGCACCTCCCTGTCGCTGACGCAGTCTTTCAGGTTCGGCCCCATCCTCGCGCTGGAGGCCAACCGGTGGCTGGCTATCGCCGGCGCCCCGATCCGCCTGGATGGAACCGACACCATCCCTACCGAGGTCGGAAAGGTGACGAAGCCGGACGCGGTGCTGTGCCGCAGCAACATTGGAGCCATAGCCCAGATCTTCCGCTTCCTCGCCAAGGGCCGCAGGGTCGCACTGGTCGGGGGAGGCCAGGCCCTGCGCGCTCTGGCACTGGCGTCACGCGACCTGCAAGACGGACGCCGGACCTCCCACCCCGAGCTGGTGCTGTTCACCTCCTGGGGCCAGTTGCAGGACTACGCCGAACACGACCCCGCCGGCAGTGACCTGCAGCCCCTGGTTGACCTCGTCGACCACCACGGCACGGACACCGTCCTGGCCGCGGTCAACCGCCTCGTCCACGAGCAGGACGCACAAGTGACGATCTCCACCGCGCACAAATCTAAGGGCCGCGAATGGCCCCAGGTCGAGATCGCCGACGACTTCCACCCACCCAAAGACAGCGACGAGACCGACGAACACGGCAACCCGCTACCCGGCCTCATCGACGACGCCGACGCCCGCCTCGCCTACGTCGCCGTCACCCGCGCACGCACCCGCCTCGACCTCGGCGGCCTGGAATGGATCAACAAGGGGTCTGCTGCAGGTTTGGGTGACAGGTTTGACCTGCCCCACGGTTTGGGTTCCAGCTGCGGTGGCTAACTGGCGGCGGGGACGGTGTCTCGTGCGGAGAGTAGCTCGTACTCGATTGGGGTGCGGTAGCCCAGTGCTGAATGTCGTCTCTGGCGGTTGTAGAAGATCTCGATGTACTCGAAGATCGCGTTGGCCAGTTCGACCCGGGTCTTCCAGCGCTTGCGGTTGAGCAGCTCGATCTGCATGGAGGACCAGAACGACTCCATCATCGCGTTGTCCAGGCCGTCCCCGACGGTGCCGAACGACGGCAGGAGGCCGGCGGAGCGGATCCGTTCGCCGAAGACCCAGGAGGTGAACTGGGTGCCGTGATCGGCGTGCACTATCCCGCCCGGCTCGGGGCGGCGGTTGCGGATGGCCATGTCCAGCGCGTTGACCACGAGGGTGGAGTCCTGCCGTGAGTCGATGGACCAGCCCACAATCCTGCGGCTGAACGCGTCCAGGACTGCCGCGCAGTACACCCACCCTTCCCTGGTGCGGTGCTGCGTGATGTCGGTGACCCACAGCTCGTCGGGGCGCAAGCGATGGAACTTGCGATTGACCAGGTCCTCGGCGGTGACGACACCCCGCAGGCGCTTGATGCGCACCGGTCCGGGCAGGCCGTGGATCCCGGCCTGTGTCATGAGCACCGACACGGTCCTGGTGCAGACCCGGATACCCATGCCCAGGGTGAGCTCGGCGTGGATGCGGCGGTAGCCGTAAGTGCCGCGGGAAGCGACGTGAACCTCTCGGATCAGCCCGGTCAGCCAGTCTCGCCGTAGCTGCCGTGGAGTGGTCGGTGTGCGCTTGTGCTTGTAGTAGTTCTGCCGGGCGACGCCAAGGATCCGGCAGCACCTGTTGACCGGGGCCCCGGCATCGACGAGTCGGTCGATCACCGGGTAGAGCCTTTTGGGGCCGGCTTGTCCTCGCCGAGGAACTTCGCCGTCTGCCGGACGATCGCCAACTCGGTTTCCAGCTCATGGATCCGCCGGCGAGCGGCCCGCAACTCAGCAGACTCGCTCGACGGCGTTCCCGGTCGCCGCCCGTTGTCGATGTCGTCTTGCCGCAACCACTTCGACAACGTGACGGGATGGATACCGAGCTCTACCGCCGTCTGTTTGGCCTGCTTGCCAGCACGGATGAGCGCGATGGCGCGCGCCCGGAACTCCGGAGGATAGGGACGAGGCATGGCTGCCAGCCTTCCGTGAAGGGCTGTCAGTTAGCCACCAAAACTGGAACCTGAGAGGTGGGTCAGGTCAGGTTCGGTCACGCGGCCTGGACGGCCGGTGGGGTCATGACGGTCTCGAATTCGACGGGGGTCAGGCGGCCGAGTGCGGCTTGTCTGCGGCGGCGGTGGTAGGTCCGCTCGATCCAGGTCACGATCGCGATGCGCAGTTCTTCGCGGGTGGCCCAGCTCCGGCGGTCGAGGACGTTCTTCTGCAGCAGGCTGAAGAAGGACTCCATGGCCGCGTTGTCTCCGGCTGCCCCGACTCTCCCTATCGATCCGGCCATCTGGTGGCGATCGAGTGCCCGGACGAATTTTCGTGAGCGGAACTGCCTGGACTCAACCGGTCGTTGCAACACCGGCTTGTTGAAGCAAGAGTAGCTGTTCGTTGAACGCCTCGGCGGGGGTCCTCCAGCCAAGTGTCTTGCGGGGCCTGGTGTTCAGCGCGTGAGCAACAGCTTCGATTTCTTCGGCGGACCAGCGCGAGAGGTCGGTGCCCTTCGGGAAGTACTGTCGCAGGAGTCCGTTCGTGTTCTCGTTCGTGCCTCGCTGCCACGGGCTGTGCGGATCGGCGAAGAACACGGGGATACCGGTCTCGACCCTGAACTGCGTGTGCGCCGACATTTCCTTGCCGCGGTCCCATGTCAGCGACCGCGTCAGCTGCTCGGGGAGCATCGACATCGCGTTGGCGAGTGCCGTCTTCATCGAGATCGCTCCGTAGCCGGCCAGTGGGGGGCCGTTCTTCGTTCGAGGGATCATGCCGTATCCCTCTTCGCGGGGCAGATGGACCAGCATGGTGAACCGGGTCGACCGCTCGACAACCGTGCCGATCGCGGAACGCTCCAGCCCGATGATCAAATCCCCTTCCCAGTGGCCGGGGACAGCGCGGTCCTCAGCCTCGGCGGGCCTCTCGCTGATCAACGCTTCCGGCGTGACATGCGCCCAGGTCTTCCGTCGTGAACGCGCCTCCGGCGCACGCAGAGCGCGACCGGTCCGAAGACACAGGATAAGCTCCCGTTTCAGCGCCCCGCGGCCCTGAATGTAGAGGGCCTGGTAGATCGCCTCGTGACTGATGCGCATGGATTCATCATCCGGGAAATCAAGCTTGATCCGGTTCGCGATCTGCTCCGGACTCCATGCCTGAACCCACGCACGATCCTTGCGATGCGGCTTGTTCCGCCCCGTCCACGAGCCCGTCACCGGTCCCGCTACCGGCATGCCGCCAGATGTGGTGATCTGGCCGGACAGCCTCTCCTGGACATAGGCGTGCAACCTCGGATTGGCGACCAACTTCGCCGTCTTCGGACGTCGGGCCGCCATATCTGCTTTCCACTGCGCCACCGACGCCCGGTAGTCGAGCTTCCCACTTCTTGTGGCGACGTTGCGTCGCAGCTCGCGGGAGATCGTGCCTGGATTGCGGCCGACGTCTCGGGCGATCTCGCGCACTCCCTTGCCCTGGGCCTTGAGCAACGCAATCTCCTCTCGCTCGGAAAACGACAGGTACCTGCCCGAGGGCGGCTTCGAATCGAACGGTCGCATGCCGCCACACTGGCGGTACCAGCGCGTCGCAACCGCCGGCGCCACGCCGACGACGGCGGCGGCCTCCTCAGCGAGAAGGCCCTTGGCGATCTGCGTCCAGAACGCCGCCTCGACATGACGCTGATACTTCGGATGCCCCGGCGACCTCAGCTTCGGGCGCAGCGCCCGGTCCGCTGCCTGCTGACGACGCATCGTCCAACACCTCCATGCGTACGAGTACGAGGTGTTGCGACGACCAGTTGAATCCACCCTGCGATCCGCGATCGCTGTGCAGGATGCATCCGTCGACGTGTTCACGCCTGGCCACGGCGTTGTCCAGGGCGGTCACGGCCAGGCGGGACTTCATCCG
>NZ_JARAVO010000148.1:0-23427 GCF_033792805.1 Streptomyces sp. PA03-1a | reverse complement strand
GTCGCAATCCACACCAGGCCAGAAGGCCCTCACCCATTTCAAGATCCCTCAACCGAGACCTGCATCACCCGTCCACAACCTCCCGGGACAGAACACCTAGCCAGCGCCGGCGGGCCGCCCGCCGGCGCCGTGATGGACGTCGCGGACCAGGTGTGGCGGGATGCCTTCGAGTCCACGTTCCTGGGCGCGGTGCGCATCGCCCGGGCCGCCGCGAACGCGTTCACCGGCGAAGGCTCCCTCGCCTTCGTCCTGTCCTCGTCGGTCCGCGAACCGATCCCCGGGCTGGCCGTCTCCAACGGGCCCGGGCTGGCCATGGTGGCCAAGACGCTCGCCGACGAACTCGGCGGATCCGGCACCAGGGTGAACGGCCTGCTGCCGGCGCACATCGACACCGATCGGGCCAGGGGACCGGCCGTCCCGACCGGCGTGATGCTGCCCGTCGACGGCGGTGACCTGCGGGCGCTCTGACGGCGCGGCGAACCGCGCGATCAGCCAAAGGCACCCGGAGCGGCCGGGTGTGCGGGACGGAAGGGGAACGGTGCTCGGCCAGGCTATCGGGGCCGTGCTGCCCGCGGCCCTCGCGGTGGCACTCAGCCCGTTCCCCGTGATCGGCGTCGTCATGATCCTGGGAGGAGGCGAAGGCCGGCGCAACGGCCCGCTCTTCGCGGCCGGATGGATCGCCGGACTCGTCGCCGTGGCCGCCGTCGTCGCCATGGCGTTCGGCGGCGCCCACGACCCCCACAGCCCCTCCTCGGCGGTCGCCGACTGGGGACGGGTGTGCGCCGGCAGCGCGCTCCTCGTCCTCGGCGCGCGCAAGTGGTGGCGGCGCCCGAGGAACGGTGACGAGGCGCAGGCGCCGGGCTGGACGAGGTCGCTGGACGAGGCGAGCGCCGCACGCGCGCTGCTGCTCGGCCTCCTGCTGTCGGCGGCGAACCCGAAGAACCTCGTCCTGACGGCCTCGGCCGCCGCGTCGATCGCGGAGACCGGCGCGCAGGGCACGGACCTCGCCCTCGCCGTGGTCGCCTTCGTCCTCGTCGGTTCCTGCGTCGTGCTCGGCGCGGTGCTCCTGCACCTGGCCGGCGGGGAGCGCGCGTCCCGCGTCCTGGACGGCCTGCGGCGGTTCATGGTCGCCAACAGCACGGCGATCCTGGTGGTCGTGCTGCTGCTCCTGGGCGCGAGCGTCCTCGGCGACGGCCTCGCCGGTCTCGACCGCTGACCCTCCTGGCCCGTCGGGACGGTCGGTAGGGCGACGCGCGTTCGATCGGGGCCTCCAGCCGCAGTTCACGGCCGCTCCAGCGGGCACGCACTCATGAGCCGGGCGGCGCCCGCCGTGCCCGGAGGTGTAACCTTCAAACACGCAATGAAGGGTTACCCGGGAATGGGGGCGCCGAGCATGACGGCCGACACCACGGACGACGACTTCCTGCTGGAGCTGCTCAACACGACGCCGGTCGTCGACGGGACCCAGGCGGACGAGCTGGCCGGCCCGGACGCCGGCCGCCGCTGGCTGCGCGCCCACGGCGGAGCCGGCACGGCGCCGGAGCTGCGCCACCTCCTGGCGGCGCGCGAGGTGCTGCAGCGCGTCGCGCGCGGGGACGGTGAGCCCGGCGACCTCCAGAAGCTGCTCACCGGGGTCGTCCGGGTGCCGCGGGTGACCGCGCACGGCATCGACTGGGAGCTGGAGGCCCCGGCGGACCGCAGGCCGGCCGTGCGGGCCGTCACGGTCTGGGGCGCGCTCCAGGAGGGCAGGCCCGGACGCCTGCGGCCCTGCGCCAACGAGGAGTGCCGGCTGTTCCTGCTCGACCGCAGCAAGGCCAACACCGCCCGCTGGTGCTCCATGGCCGCCTGCGGCAACCGGATGAAGGCCCGGCGCCACCACCGTCGCGCCCGCGCCACCGCCGCCGACTGAACGTACGACGGCGGCCCGGAGCCGCTGAGGCCCCGGGCCGTGTCGGGCCGCCGCGCCGCCCGAGCCCGTCACCAGGGCGGCGCGACGGGGTCGGTCAGCCCTTCGTGCGGGCCGGCAGCCGCCAGTTCGGCCGCGGGAAGTGGCAGGTGTAGCCCTCCGGGTAGCGCTCCAGGTAGTCCTGGTGCTCGGGCTCGGCCTCCCAGAAGGGCCCGACGGGCTCGACCTCGGTGACGACCTTGCCGGGCCACAGGCCCGAGGCCTCGACGTCGGCGATGGTGTCCTCCGCGACACGCTTCTGCTCGTCGTCCACGTAGTAGATCGCCGAGCGGTAGCTCATGCCGATGTCGTTGCCCTGGCGGTTCTTCGTGGTCGGGTCGTGGACCTGGAAGAAGAACTCCAGCAGTGCCCGGTAGTCCGTCCTCTCGGGGTCGAAGAGGATCTCGATCGCCTCGGCGTGCGTGCCGTGGTTGCGGTAGGTCGCGTTGGGCACGTCGCCGCCCGAGTAGCCGACGCGGGTCGCGACGACGCCGGGCTGCTTGCGGATCAGGTCCTGCATGCCCCAGAAGCACCCGCCCGCGAGCACGGCCCTCTGTGTCTGTCCTGCCATGTCAATCCTCCGAATCGGTCCTGTCACCATTGTCGAACAACCCGAGGTAGGCCCCGTAACCTTCCCGCTCCAGGTCATCGGCGTGGATGAAGCGCAGTGAGGCGGAATTGATGCAGTACCGCAGGCCGCCCGCCTGCCGGGGGCCGTCGGGGAAGACGTGCCCCAGGTGGCTGTCGCCCGTCGCCGAGCGGACCTCGGTGGCCAGCCGGCCGTAAGCGGGGTCGGGCCGCTCCACGACGGTGGTGCGGTCCAGCGGCCGGGTGAAGCTCGGCCACCCGCTGCCGCTGTCGTACTTGTCGACCGAGGCGAACAGCGGCTCCCCCGAGACCACGTCCACGTAGATCCCGGGCTCCTTGTTGTCCAGGTAGGCGCCCGTGAAGGCGCGCTCGGTGCCGTTCTCCTGCGTCACGCGGTACTGCTCCGGTGACAGTCGCGAGACGGCCTCCGGGTTCCTGCGGTAGCCGGTCACGGTCCCTCCTTGCTCGCGGCTCTCTTTTCCGTACGCCCATTGGTGACGGGGAACGCGCGGGTCTTACCTGCCGGGAACGACCGGTTTTCCGCGGGGCCCCGGGGGCGCCGCCGTGGAGGTGGGGGCGGGCGGCCGCGTCTAGGATCGCTGCATGGGTTCCGCAGAACACGACGGCCGGGCCGGTGAGGGGGCCTGGGGAGGCCGGTCCCTCGACGCGGAGTCCGCGCAGTGGGTGCGGGCGCTCTCGGCGGACGGTGAGGCGTACGAGGAGGCGACCGGCCGGCTGCACGCGCTGCTGTTGCGGATCGCCTACGCCGAGCTGAACCGGCGTGGGTCGCGGCACGGCATCACCGGGCCGGAGCTGGACGACATCGCCCACCAGGCCGCGGCCGACGCGCTGCTGTCGATCACCCGGAAGATCGGCGATTTCCGCGGTGACAGCCGCTTCACGACCTGGGCGTACAAGTTCGTCATGAACGAGGTGTCCAGCAAGCTCGGCCGTCACTTCTGGCGGACGGCCGGCGTGCAGCTCGACCCCGAGGCGTGGGAGCGGCTCCCCGACCGGCTCGGCATCGACCCCGTCCGGCAGAGCGAGGCCCGTGAACTCGTGGACGCCCTGCGTGAGGCCGTCGACGAGGAGCTCACCGAGCGCCAGCGCACGGTGTTCACCGCGCTCGCGGTCAACGGCGTGGACGCCGACACGCTCGCCGCGGAACTCGGGACGAACCGCAACGCGCTCTACAAGACGATGTTCGACGCGCGGCGTAAGCTCCGTGCCCGGCTCGCAGCCAATGGACATCTGCCCCTGACGACAGCGAGGCGCTCATGAACGACTGGCAGGGCCTTGACGACCTCCTGCGGACCGACCCCCTGGACCCCGGCTGCGACGCGGCGCTGGACCTGATGGACGTCTACCTGGAGCTGTTCCTGGCGGACGCGGCACCGGAGCGGCAGTACCCCGGTGTCGCGGTGCACCTGCGCGGCTGCCCGGCCTGCGAGGAGGACTTCCGCGGACTGCTGGCCGCGGTGACGGGCAGCTGATCCCGGTCAGGCGGTGAGCGGCGGGTTGAGCCGGTAGGGCAGGACGGCGTCCGCCCGGACCGGGACCCGCCCGGTGGCGACGTGCCGCGGGGTGAAGCGGACCCGGCGGCCGGTGCCCCCGTCGTCGCCGGCGGCACCGGGCGCGGTCCAGTCGACGACCGCGGTGCCGGACAGCTGCAACGCCGTCCCGGCGGCGAAGTCGACGAAGAGCAGGGCCGCGGCGGGGTCGCCGGCCAGGTTGCCGAGGCTGTTGAACATGTTGTTGCCGGGGTAGTCCGGCCACCACAGGCTGCCGTCGGGCGCCGTCCGGACGAATCCGGGCGGGCCGCCCCGGTGGGAGACGTCGGCGCCGTGTTCGGGGTGGGCGGTGCCCAGGAAGAAGGTGTCGGCGCGACCCACCAGGGCCGCCTGCGCCGCGTCGAGCCGGTTGGCCGGCCGCGCCCCGGTCGTGGGCGTGTCCTCGCCGTCGGGGGCGTCCGCCGGCGCCGGGCCGAGCAGGCGCTGCTGGATGTACTGGGGGCAGTTCCCGTACGCCTGGTCGACGGCGAGCTCAAAGCCGGCGTCGTCGGCCGCGGCGAGGGTGCCGTTGAGACGCAGCCGGCGGCGGATCGCGAAGTCGATCACGATCAGGGCCGCGGCCCCGCCGACGGGGAGCACGGCGAGGGGGTCGCCCGTACGCGGACGGGCGGCGACCCGTATGAGGTCGCCCCGGGTGGAGAGGAAGCCCGGGGTCCCCGTCAGCGGGGAGACCCACAGGCGTCCGTCCTCGTCGTGCGCGCCGAGCACGGCCAGGTCCCGCTCGGCGAGGAAGTGGGCCACGCCGCCGCCGAGGTGCGGCGGGTCGAGCATGCCCCGCAGGCGCGCGGCCTCGTGTGCGACGCCGGCACGTCGCTGGACGGCGAGTTCGCCCTCGTGGAAGCCGGTGTGGCGGGTCATGGCCCTCGCAATCGTCGTACGGCGGTGGGGTGGGGGATGCGGGAACTCAGCGGGGCAGCCCGGCCTTGTCGAGGAAGCCCAGGATCAGCTCCGCGACGGGCTCGACGTGCGTCTCCAGGAGGAAGTGGCCGCCGTCGAGGAGGTGCACCTCCGCCCGCTGCGCGTCCTTGGCGAAGGCCCGGGCGCCGTCGGGCCCGAAGATGGGGTCGTTCTCGCCCCAGACCGCGAGCACGGGCACAGGGTGGGTGCGCAGGTACTCGTGCAGGCGCGGGTAGAGCGGGAGGTTCGACGCGTAGTCACGGAAGAGCGTGAGCTGCACGAGGTCGTTCCCGGGCCGGGAGACCAGCTGGAAGTCGTGGTGCCAGGTGTCGGGACTGACGGTGGTCCCGTCCGCCACTCCCGTGACGTACTGCCACTTGATGCCCTCGAGGCTCAGTGCCACACGGACGCCCGCCTCGGTCTCGGGGGTCTGCTCGCGCTGGTAGGCGTGGACGTCCTTCCAGAACTCCTCGATGAACCCCGCCTCGTAGCCGTTGCCGTTCTGGGTGACGATCGCGGTGACGGCCCCGGGGTCGCCCAGCGCGAGGCGCCAGCCGATCGGCGCTCCGTAGTCCTGGACGTAGAGCGCGTAGCGCGTGACGCCCAGCCGGTCGAGCAGGCCCTTGGTGAGTCCGGCGAGGGCGTCGAAGGAGTACGCGAACGCGTCGGCGGCGGGGGCGTCGGAGAATCCGAAGCCGAGGTGGTCGGGCGCGATGACGCGGTAGCGGCCGGCGAGCCGCGGGATCAGCTCGCGGAACATGAACGAGCTGGTCGGGAAGCCGTGGAGGAGCACGAGGACGGGGGCGTCGGCCGGGCCCGCCTCCCGGTAGAAGAGCCGGTGCCCCTGGACCTCGGCGTAGCGGTGGTGCACGGTGACCATGTCTAACCCCTTAGATTCACTTCGATGGTTACATCGAAACAGGATCGAGGTAACCTGTCAAGCGAGTGATGAGGGTTAGGCGGGAGCGGGGCGGGAAGTGACGGCGGCCTCCTGGTGTTGTGCAGGGGCACAGGGGACTTCGGGCCTCCGCCGGACGTACGGCCGGCGGAGCCCGCGACAGGGACGGAAGACGCAGATGACTGGTACGGCCACGGCGCAGCGCGCGAAGGGCAACGAGGAAACCCGGATCGTCACCCCCCGGCTCGTCCTGAGGCCATGGCGCGGCGACGACGCCGAAGCGGCGCTGGCCGTCTACGGGGCGGACGACGTGACGCGCTGGCTCGCTCCGGCGATGACCCGGCAGCCCGACGTCGCGTCCATGCGGGAACTGCTGCGCTCCTGGGAGGAGGGCGGCGCCGCCCTCGAACGGCCGGCCGGGCGCTGGGCGATCGAACTGCGCGAGAGCGGAGAACTCGTCGGCGGAGCCGCCGTCCTGCCGCTCCCGCCCTACGGCGTCGACCTCGAGATCGGCTGGCAGCTCGCCCACCCCTACTGGGGCAGGGGCCTGGCTACCGAGGCCGGGCGCGCCCTGGCCGGGTACGCCTTCGCGTCGGGCGTCGACGAACTCTTCGCCGTGGTCCGCCCGCGGAACGACCGCGGCGCCGCCACGGCCCGCAGCGTCGGCATGGAATGGGTCGGGGAGACCGAGAAGTACTACGACCTGCGGCTGCAGGTGTACCGGCTGCGCAAGGGGGAGTTCGAGGCCTCCGCCGCGCCGGGGCCCGTGGCCTGACGCGGGGCGACCGCCTCGGGGCGCAAAAAGACGGGTGCCGGACCGTACGGAGCACGGTCCGGCACCCTTGTGTCATGCACGGCGCGTCACCGCACCGCCGTCAGCGACCGGGGGTCAGTGACGGGCCGCGGCGCGACGCTTGCGGTTCGCGAAGAGCAGACCGCCGCCGGCGAGCAGCGCGACGGCCGCACCGCCCGCGATCAGCGGGGTGGAGCTGGAGGCGCCGGTCTCGGCGAGGTCGCCGGCCGGGGACTCGTCGGTGGACGGGGTGGAGGGCGCAGCGGAGGGGGCCGTGCTGGCCGACTCGCTGGGCGTCTCGCTGGGCTTGGGAGACTCGGTGGTCTTCGTCTCCGTCGGCGTGGGCGTGGGCGTGCTCTGGTCCTGGCACGCCGGAACGGTCAAGTCGTCCTCCTTCGAGAACTGCTTGCCGTCCCCGGCCACCACGCTGAGGTGCAGGTGCACGTCGGCGGTGTGGGCCGGCACTTCGTGGGTCCAGTCGAAGGACGAACCGAACTCCGTGGTCTTCAGAAGTTCCTTGCCGTCCGCGGTGACCGTCACGGTGTTCGTGACGCGCCCGTTGTACGCCTTCAGGTGGAGTTCCACCGTGTGGCAGTCCGCCCTCCAGTTGGGCGTGTGGGCGGACGCCGGGGTGGCGCACAGGCCGAGACCGATGACACCGGTCGCGGCGGCTGCTATCAGGGTGCCGGGGCGGTACCAGGCACGGCGGGGGGATGCGGTCACAAGTTCTCCAGGCTGTGGTGAATTCCGATGCCAATGGCAGCCGCAATGTACTCCCCCCTCCCCACATCGCTCACTGCCGCCCCACAGTTAACGCGCGAACACGGGTGAAAGGGCCGGATTCGCCTGATGTGCGCGGCCGTTGTCGGACCTCTGCGGCAGACTGCCGCCATGTCCGCGAACGAAGACGCCGCCACCGCCCTGCCCGAACCCGCCGCCCTGTTGCCGGCGACCGACTGGGCAGCCCTCGCCCACGCCTACGGACCCGCGGACGGCACCCCGGACGACCTGCTCGGGCTCCTGCACGACGACCCGGAGGTGCAGGCGGAGTCGCTCGGCCGGCTGGAGATGTCCGTCCTGCACCAGGGTTCGTTGTACTCCGCCACCGCGCCCGCCGCGCTGTTCGTCGCGGGCATCCTGGGCGACCCCCGCACGCTCGCCGTTCACGAGAGCTACTTCTCCTGGGACGACCGGGTCCGGCCGCTGCGTGCCGCGCTCCTGGAATGGCTGGGCGAACTCGCCGACTCCGCGGCGGACGAGGAGGACGAGGAGGACGAGGAGGCAGAGGAGGACGGCGAGGAGGACTGGGCCGAGGAGATCGCGGCGATCGAGGCGTGCCGTGCCGTCCGGCCGCAACTGTTCGGCGCGGTCGTGCCCTGGCTGGACGACGCGGACGCCACCGTCAGGGAGGCGGCCCTCGGCGCGGTGACGCATCTGCTGCGGGCGCCCGAACTCGCCGACCGCGTACCGGCCGCGGCCGAACGCCTGGAGCGGATCGCCCGGGCCGACGGAGACCGCCGCGAGCGGGCGGGCGCCCTCCTGTCGCTGCGAGCCTGGGGGCATGACACCGGCGGCTTCCTGGCGGATCCCGACCCGGCGGTGCGCGCCTGCGCCGCGCTGGGCACCTCCGGCTCCGAGGCCGTGCCGGCGCTGCTCGACGCGCTCGCGGACCCCACGGCCGCCGACGAGTGGTTCGACGAGCCGCTGCCCCAGTTCGACGGCTGGTTCCGCTTCACCCTGCTGCGCGGACTGCTCGACCGCGCCCGGCACTTCGACGAGGTCCTCCCGGCCGCCCTCGCGCTGGTGCCGAAGTACCACCAGCACACCGTCGACAGTGAGTGGGGCCCGCTCCTCGCGTGCGCCTTCCCGACCCCGTACGCCCCCGGCCGGCCGCTGACGGAGGCCCAACGTGCCTTCCTGGAGGCCCTGGTCGGCCAGGACGCCTGCTGGGGCACCATGGCCAACCGCGTCTCCTGGCTGCGGGCCGCGGGACTCCCCACGGAACGCGAGCCGCTGCGGGACCTCCTCGTCGCCGCGCTGCCCGCCACGAGCTGAGAGCGCGCCCCGGTCCGCCGGGCGGCGGTTCCGCGCCGCCCGCGGCCGCCGCCGGAAGTCATGCGGCACATCGCTGCGGGGCCTCGCCCTGGTCAGCCGCCGTCGCGGAGGTAGCTCGCGCGTCCCTCGTCGTCGAGCTCGAACGGCCCCTCGGGGACGACGCAGAATTCGTTCCCCTCGGGGTCGGCCATGACCAGGAACCCGCCCTCGGTGTACTCCTCGAGCATCCGCCCGCCCAGCGCCTCGATCCGCGCCCGCTCCGCCCCCGGATCTGGCGAGGCCACGTCGAAGTGGACCCGGTTCTTCCCGGACTTGGGCTCCTCGGTCCGCTGGAAGCCCAGGCCCGGCCCCTCGCCCCGCGCGAGCCACACGTACGGGCCGATCCGCGCCACGACCGCCCGCCCCAGCAACTCGCCCCAGAACGCGGCCAGCCGCTCCGGATCCGCACAGTCGACGACGACGTCCTTGACGCTCAGGTGGGTTCCGCTCATGGCCCGATGCTCCCAGACCGCGCTGTCCGACCCGGGCCGGCCCAGGAACAGGGGCGCACCGACGGACCCAGTGACGCCCGGTTCGAGGAGGAGCCCCTGCCGCCGCCGCGCTGACGTTCGCCCGGCCGGGTGCCGCTTCAGCCGCCGTCGCGGGGCAGTGCCGCCACGAACTCCGCCAGGTCCGCCGCCTGTGGCGGGGCCTCGCGGGGGAGGAAGCGCCGGTAATGGTCGGCGACGAGGCGGCGCAGTGCCGTCTCGGCGGGTGCGGCGCCGGTGAGTTTGAGGGTGACCCGATGGGGTTCGCCCGCCATGCCCAGAGGGCGTGCCTGCGCGTCGAATCCGCAGGTGTACTCGTCCGGCATCTCCCAGTAGGCCTCCGCGTGGGCGACGTCCCTGAGGACGTACATGTGGAAGTCGTCGTCGAAGAGGATCACGGGGCCGGTCGGTGCGGTCACCCGGGCAGTATGGCGGAGGCCGTCGGCCTCCGCCGTGCCGTGCGACGGGGGAGGGGTCACTCCGCCGCGGCAGGTTGCCAGGGGACTCCCGGGACGACGAGGGGGCTGCCCGTGACCGGGTCGGGGACGATGACCGACGTGAGGCCGAAGACCTCGTGGACGAGGTCCGCCGTGACGATGTCGCGGGGCGGCCCCTGGGCGACGATCCGGCCGGCCTTCATGGCGATGAGGTGGTCGGCGTAGCGGGCGGCCTGGTTGAGGTCGTGGAGCACGGCGACGACCGTGCGTCCGCGCCCGTGGTTGAGGCGGCGGACCAGGTCCAGCACCTCCACCTGGTGGGCGATGTCGAGGTACGTGGTCGGCTCGTCCAGCAGGAGCAGGTCGGTCTCCTGGGCGAGGGCCATGGCGATCCACACCCGCTGGCGCTGCCCGCCCGACAGCTCGTCGACCGGCCGGTCCGCGAGGTCGGCGGTGCCGGTGTGCTCCAGCGCCTCCGCTACGGCGCGTTCGTCGGCCTCGGACCACTGCTGCCACCACTTCTGGTGCGGCTGGCGTCCGCGCGCCACGAGGTCGGCGACGGTGATGCCGTCCGGCGGCGTGGGGCTCTGCGGCAGGACGCCGATCGCCCGGGCGATCTGCCGGCCGGGGATGCGGGCGAGTTCGGTGCCGTCCAGCAGGACCGTGCCGGAGCGCGGCTTGAGCAGCCGGCCCAGCGCGCGCAGCAGCGTGGACTTGCCGCAGGCGTTGGGGCCGACGATGACGGTGACCCGCCCGTCCGGGACCTCCAGGTCCAGGCCGTCGACGACGGTGCGGTCCTCGTACGCCAGGGTCAGCTCCCGGGCGGTGAGTCGGCTGGTACGGCTCATGAGGTGGTGCCTCCGGAACGGCTGCGGGTGCGGGCGATCAGCCACATCAGGTAGGGGGCGCCCACCGCTGCGGTGAGGACGCCGACGGGGAGTTCGACGGGGGAGAACAGGCGCCGGGCCAGCAGGTCGGCGACGACGACCACGAGCGCGCCGGTCAGCGCCGAGGACAGCAGCGGGATCTGCGCCGTACGGGTCAGCCGCCGGGCGATCTGCGGGGCGAGGAGGGCGACGAAGTCGACCGGTCCCGTGGCCCCCGTCGCCACCGAGGCCAGGACGATGCCGAGCGCGGTCAGGCCGAGCCGTACCCGGTCCAGCCGGATGCCGAGGGCCAAGGCGGTGTCGTCGTCGAAGGAGGTGCCGCGCTGGGCCCTGGCCGCCCAGAGCGCCGCGGGGATCGCCAGGAGCAGCACCGTCGCCAGGGGAGCGGCCTGGTCGTAGCCGCGGCTGTTGAGCGAGCCCGTCAGCCAGACCTTGGCCTGCTGCGCGACGAGGAAGTCGCCCTTGGTGAGGAAGAGTTGCGTGAGCGAGCCCAGGGCGACCGAGACGCCGATCCCGACGAGGACGAAGCGCGACGCGTGGAGCCCGCGGCGCCAGGCGAAGACGTAGACGAGCAGCGCGGCCGCCAGCCCGCCCGCGATCGACACGTACGGGAGCGCGGTGTGCGAGGCGAGGCCGAAGCTCATCGCGGCGACCGTCGCGGCGCCCGCGCCGTGGGTCACGCCGATGACGTCGGGGCTGGCCAGCGGGTTGCGCGCGACGGCCTGGACCAGCGCCCCGGCGACGCCGAAGGCGACCCCGGCGAGCAGGCCCACGACCAGGCGGGGCAGTCGCAGCGTGCCGACGACGAGCTGGTCGGGGCTGGGACGGCCGAGGAGGACGTTGACGACCTCCGCCGGGGAGACGAAGGACTCGCCGACGCAGAGGTAGAGCACGACGGCCGCGAGCAGCAGCACGGCGAGCACGACGGCGACGAGGACCGCCCGGCGGTGGACCAGGAAACTGCCCCGCCCGGGACGGAACAGGGCGTGCCCGGCCGGGCGTACGGAGAGCCGGGCGGGCGTGGGCGTGGGCGTCGGCGAGGTCGTGGGCGCGGTCGCGCGGCTCATGCGGCCACCACCGTCCGGCGCCGCACCAGCGCGATGAGGAACGGCACGCCGAGCAGGGCGGTCATGACGGCCACCGGTACCTCCGAGGGCGGGAAGACGATACGGCCGAGCACGTCGGAGGCGAGGATCATCACCGGACCGAGGAGGGCGGCCACCGGCAGCACCCAGCGGTGCGCCGCACCGACCAGGGCCCGGGCGATGTGCGGAACGGCCAGGCCGGTGAAGGCGATCGGCCCCACGGCGGCCACGGCCGCGCCGGTCAGCACGGTCGCCCCCACCGCGCCCAGGACGCGCAGCAGCGCCACGTTGTGGCCGAGGCCCTTGGCGGCGTCGTCGCCGAGCGCGAGCGCGTCCAGGCCCCGGGCCATCGTCGCGACCAGCAGCAGTCCGGCCGCCACGAACGGCCAGATCTGGCCGATGACGTCGCTGCCGCGGCCGCTGATCGAGCCGACCTGCCAGAACCGGAACTCGTCCAGGGCGTGGGCGTCGGTGGTGACGATCCCGGAGACCACGGAGGCGAGGAAGGCGTTCATCGCGGCGCCCGCCAGCGCGAGCTTCACGGGGGAGGCGCCGCGGTAACCGCCCGCGGCGACGGCGTACACGGCGACGGCCGCGACCGCCGCGCCCACGAAGGCGAACCAGACGTACCCGGTGAGGGTGTGCACGCCGAGGAACGCGATCGCGCACACCACCCCGACGGACGCGCCCTGGCTGACGCCCAGGATGCCGGGTTCGGCGATCGGGTTGCGGGTGACGCCCTGCATCACGGTCCCGGCGACGGCGAGGGCGGCGCCGGCGAGCACTCCTATGACGGTGCGCGGCACGCGCAACGCCCGCACCACTTGGGCGTCGTCACTGGTGCCGCCGTGCAGCAGGGCCTGGATGACCTCGCCGGGGGCGATCTGTCGGCTGCCGACGGCCAGGCTCAGCAGGACGGCGATCAGCAGCATCACCGCGCACCCCACCAGCCAGGCGATACGGCGACGGGTCGGTCGCGCCATGCGCCGCGCTCACTCTCTCTTTCAGGGTTCCGCGTTGCGGATTGCGGGTCGTACGGGCGCGCGCCGGGCGCCGGCGGGCACGACGGCCCGCTGGCGCCCGGCGTACGGCTCTCGGTGGCCTCGCGGGCTCACGCCGTGAGGCGCTGCTCCAGGTCGTCGAGGACCGCGTTGGCCGCGGTGACGCCGAGCCCGAGGTACCAGGTCTCGTCCGGGACGTCGAAGGCGTGGCCGTCCTTGACCGCGTTCAGGTTCTTCCACAGCGGGTTGCCCTGGGCCTTGGACTTCTCGGTGGCCTTGGGGTCGCCGTAGACGCCGGTGAAGATGTAGTCGGCGTCGGCCTGGTCGATGTTCTCGGCGCTGATCTCGGCGGCCAGGTCCTCGATGTCCTGGTTCTTCGGCCGCGGGATGCCGACGTCCTTGAGGATGGTGCCGATGAAGGAGTCGTTCGCGTAGAGGCGGATCTTGCCCTCGGGCATGTAGCGCACCATCGACACGGTCGGCTTGTCGGCGCCCAGCTTCGTGCCGAGTGCCTCCGCCTTCTTCGCGTACGCGTCGAGGTTCGCCTTGGCCTGCGCGGTCTTGTCCAGCGCGGCCGCGTTGAGGAGGTAGTTCTCCTTCCACGTGAAGCCGGGGCGGATGGAGAAGACGGTCGGCGCGATCTGCGACAGCTCGTCGTAGGAGTCGGCGGCGCGCAACTGGCTGCCCAGGATCAGGTCCGGCTTGAGCGCGGCGATCGCCTCGAGGTTGAGACTGTTGATGGTGCCGATGTTCGCGGGCTTGCCCGCGGCGCCCTTGAGGTAGGACGGGAGCTCCGGCGAGCCCTCGGTGGGCGCGAGGCCGACCGGCTTGATGCCGAGCGAGACAACGTTATCGAGCTCGCCCACGTCCAGGACGACGACGCGCTTCGGCTGCGCCTTGAGGACGGTGCTGCCCATGGCGTGCGTGAGGGTGCGCGGCCACTCGCCCGGCTTGGCGGTGGTGCCCATGGCCGCGGTCTTCTCCGCGGCGTCCCCGAAGTCCTCGCCGCCCTGCGCGACGGACTTGGAGTCCTTGGACCCGGCGGTCGCGGAGGCGGCTGCGCTGCCCTCCTTCCCGTTGCTGCTGGATCCACCGCAGGCCGCGAGGGAGAGCGCGGCGGCGATGGCGACAGCGACGGCGGCTGTGCCGCGGCGCCGAAGAGACATGTGGAGGCTCCTGTACGTGGTTCACCTTTGAAGCATTAGGCGAGCCTAACCTTATGCGCTGCCTGTGTGCCCCCCGCAAGCGGGGGTCCCCGGGCGCTCCCGCCCGGTCCCGGCGCCGCCTCTTGGTCCGGTCTTGACCGGAGCTCGATAGTTACATCAGATTGATTAATCTATTGTTACTAATCATGGATGCGAAGGCACTCGAAGCGGGTGACCCGACCGAGGTCGGGGCCGCGTTGCGGCTGAGCGTGGGCCGGATCGCGCGGCGGTTGCGCCAGGCGCACGCCGTGGGGGACGTGACGCTGTCGGAGGTGTCGGTGATCGCCCGGCTGGACCGGGACGGCCCGGATTCTCCGGGGTCGCTGGCCGAGTTGGAGCGGGTGCGCCCGCAGGCGATGGCGACGACGCTGGCCGGGCTGGAGGAACGCGGGCTGGTGAGCCGCAGGCCGGACGCGAAGGACAAGCGGCGCGTCGTGATGACGGTGACGGAGGCGGGGCTGAAGGTGCTCGCGGACCGCCGGTCGGAGTCGGTGCAGCGGCTGGCCGCCGTGCTGGGCGGGCAGTTCACCCCGCAGGAGCGGCGGCAGCTCGTCGACGCGCTGCCGCTGCTGGACCGGCTGGCGGAGCAGCTGTGACCAGCGCGGACGTCGCCGGCGGCCGCTATAAGTGGGTGGCGCTGTCGAACACCACGCTCGGCGTGCTGATCGCGACGATCGACGCGTCGATCGTGATCATCTCCCTGCCGGCCATCTTCCGCGGGATCGGCCTCGACCCGCTCGCCCCCGGCAACATCGGCTACCTGCTCTGGATGATCCTCGGCTACCTGCTGGTCTCCGCCGTGCTGGTGGTCGTGCTCGGCCGCCTGGGCGACATGTTCGGCCGGGTCCGGATGTACAACATGGGCTTCGCGATCTTCGCCTGCGCCTCGCTCGCCCTGTCCCTCGACCCGCTCAGGGGCGGGGGCGGAGCCCTGTGGCTGATCGGCTTCCGGATCGTGCAGGCCGTCGGCGGGTCGATGCTGACCGCGAACTCGGCGGCCATCCTCACCGACGCCTTCCCCACCCGGCAACGCGGCATGGCGCTGGGCATCAACCAGATCACCGCGCTCGCGGGCCAGTTCCTCGGGCTGATCGCCGGCGGGCTGCTGGCCACCATCGACTGGCGCGCGGTGTTCTGGGTGAGCGTGCCCATCGGCGTCGTCGGCACCGTCTGGTCGTACCGCAGCCTGCGGGAGACCGGCGCACGGAAGCCGGGGCGCGTCGACTGGATCGGCAACCTCACCTTCACCGCAGGCGCCGGGGGCCTGCTCGCCGCCATCACGTACGGCATCCAGCCCTACGGCGGCCACCCCACGGGCTGGACCAACCCCTGGGTGCTCGGCGGCCTGGCGGCGGGCGTGCTGCTGCTCGTGGCGTTCTGCGTCGCGGAGACCCGGGTCGCGGAACCGATGTTCCAGCTCGGCCTGTTCCGCATCACGGCGTTCGCCGCCGGCAACCTGGCGGTGCTGCTGACCGCGATCGCCCGCGGCGGCCTGCAGTTCACCCTCATCATCTGGCTGCAGGGCATCTGGCTGCCGCTGCGCGGCTACGACTTCGAGCAGACGCCCCTGTGGGCGGGCCTGTTCATGCTGCCGCTGACCGTCGGCTTCCTCGTGGCGGGGCCGGTGTCCGGGTACCTGTCGGACCGCTTCGGCGCCCGGCTGTTCTCCACCACAGGACTGGTCCTCGTGGCGGCCGCGTTCGTCGGCCTGCTCGCGCTCCCGGTCGACTTCCCCTACCCCGCCTTCGCGGCACTGCTGCTGGTGAGCGGCATCGGGCAGGGCATGTTCTCGGCCCCCAACACCTCGGCCATCATGGGCAGCGTCGCGCCGGATCAGCGCGGCGTCGCCTCCGGCATGCGCTCCACCTTCCAGAACTCCGGTACCGCGCTCTCCATCGGCCTGTGCTTCTCGCTGATGATCGCCGGCCTGGCCGGCTCGCTGCCGCAGACGCTCGCGGACGGACTGCGGGCGAACGGCGTGCCCGCCGGCACCGCCGAGCAGGTCGCCGGACTGCCGCCGGTGAGCACCCTGTTCGCCACCTTCCTCGGCGACAACCCCATCGGCCACCTGCTCGGGCCCAGCGGGGTCCTCGGCACCCTGCCCGAGCACCAGGTGCACGTCCTGACCGGCACGGCCTTCTTCCCCACGCTCGTCTCCGGTCCCTTCCACCACGGACTCGTCACCGTCTTCGGCGCGGCCACCGTCATGGCCCTGATCGCCGCGCTCGCCTCGGCGCTGCGCGGCCGCCGCGACACCCCCGCGGCGAGCCGTCCCGGTGGCGACGCGAACGACCCGAACGACCCGAACGGCACGGACAAAGGACAGCAAGAATGGCGCACAGCGCACTCCTCGTGATGGACGTCCAGCGAGCCATCACCGACCGTTTCACCGGGGACACCGGCTACCTGTCCCGGGTGCGTGACGCGATCGACGCCGCGCGTGCCGCGGACGTCCCCGTCATCCACGTCGTCATCGGCTTCCGCGCCGGACATCCGGAGATCAGCCCCCGCAACAAGACCTTCGGCGCGCTCGCGCAGGCGGGCGGCTTCGCCGCGGGCGACCCGGGCGCCGAGATCCACCCCGACGTCGCGCCCGCCCCCGGCGGCGTCGTCGTCACCAAGAAGCGCGTCAGCGCCTTCGCGGGCAGCGACCTGGACGTCGTCCTGAGGGCGCGTGGCGTCGACAGCCTCGTCCTGACCGGCATCGCGACCTCAGGCGTGGTCCTGTCCACGCTGCGCCAGGCGGCCGACCTCGACTACGGCCTCACCGTCCTGTCCGACGGATGCCTGGACGCCGACCCGGAGGTGCACCGCGTGCTCACGGAGAAGGTGTTCCCGCGGCAGGCCGACGTCGTCACCGTGGAGGAATGGGTCAAGTCCATGGCTCACTGACCCCGGTGGACGGCTCCCCGTGCCCGCCGAGGGCGCGGGCGAGTCGTTCCCCCTGGGCGGCGGTCACGCCGAGGCCCGGCAACGGCTCCGGGTACGGCCGCCCCTCGCCCTCCCCGGTACGGGAACCGCCACCGCTGAGCGGCGAGCCCCACGCCGGGTCGTGCCAGATCCCGTCCCCCGGACCGCCGATGAGGCACCGGGCCGCGAGCGCCGCCGTCTCCTGCGGCGCGCCGACCGCCGTGAGCGCGGCGGCGATCCGCGGCAGGGCCTCCGTGGCGTGCCGCCGGCCGTCGGTGAGCACGGGCAGCAGGAGCAGCAGCCGGGCGGCGGGATCGGACAGGCCCTCGTCCGGGCCGGCACCCGGCACCGCGTCGGCGACGTGCACCAGTTGGCGCCACCGCAGACCGGGGCCGTAGGCGTCGCCGGCGTACGAGAACAGGGTCTCCGCGCGGACCCAGCCGGGGTGGGTGAGAAGGAAGTCCAGCCCGGCGTCGCCGTCGAGGTTCCGGTGGACCAGGACGACGCAGTGGCCGTCCCCGAAGGGCACCCTGAGGACCGGCCAGGCCCGCTCGTCGTCCAGCACCTCGGCCAGGGCGTCGGTGTCGGCCCCGTCGTCCCCGAACCACTCCGGCTCGGGACGCTCGCCGGACGGCCCGGCCTCGCACCACCCCAGGAGGTGGTTCGCCCAGAAGCCGGGCCGGTCCGTCAGCGGCTCACCGGCCGTCAGCGGTCCGTGGTCGTACCCCTTGATCAGCACACCGGACAGGATGCCAGACGCTGCCGGTCAGGCCAGTGGCACGCTACTGCCCGCGGACGCGGCGGCGGACACGCGGCCGCGCAGGTCGAGACGGAGACGCACGAAGTCGGCGCCGCCGGGGCCGGGCCGGCGACCGCCCTCCGGGACCCAGCCGTGGCGGGTGTAGAAGGCGAGGGCGCGGCTGTTGCGCTCCCAGGCGTCCAGCAGCCCCGTCTCCAGGGAGGAGTCCCGCAGGAAGCGCACGAACTCGGCGTGCAACCGCCCCCCGACGCCGCGGCCCCAGCGGTCGGGGCGTATGTGGATCCAGTGCAGCTCACCGCACGCCGGCGCGGCCTCCGAGCCCTCCTTGGGCGGCCCCATGGCCACCACGCCGACCACCTCGGTGTCCTCGACGGCGCACAGCACCGTCGTCGCGCTCGACTGGATGGCGTGCGCCCAGGACGCGCGACGGCGCGCCCACCCGTCGGGGCTGTCGATCTCGGAACCGGGCAGGCCGCCCGCCTGGTAGTACGCGGCACGCGCCTGCGTGTGCACGTCCACGATGGCCGCCAGGTCGCCGAACCGCGCCGGGCGCATCAGGGCTGGAGAAGTCGTCACCTCCTGTCAGACGTCCGCGATGTGGGACGGGTTCCCGGCGCGCCGCATCGCCGTGGCGGTCATCCGGCAGGTGACCGCCAGGGCGGCGACGGGGGCTACGGCTGAGCGGTGACCGGCGGCACGTTGTAGCCGTCGACCCGCAGCTCGGGACGCTTCGACGGCAGCGCCCCGGCGGGCCAGGACAGCGTCACCGTGCGGCTCTCACCAGGGAGCAGCCACAGGTAGTTGTCGCTGTACAGGGTGGGCAGCACCCGGTCCCCGTCACGGGAGTCCAGCAGGGAGAGCCGGACCAGGGCGGCGACCGTGGATCCCCGGTTGCTCAGCCGCGCGGTCAGCCCGTGGCGGTCGCCCGAGAGGTCCGTGTCCGTGACGTCGGCCAGGACCCGGGTCCGCGCGGCCTTGTTGAGCGCCTGCATGTGCTCGGGCTTGCGGTAGCGCCAGTAGACGTTCTCGGACAGCACGTCGCCGTGACGGTCCGTCAGTCGCAGCTTCAGCAGGTGGAAGTCCGGCAGGCCGTCCGTCCACGCCACGGTGAACGCCTCCGCCTTCGCGGACGCCGCGACGTCCACCGTGCCGCGACGCTCCGCGGACAGCGGATGACCGGACAGGTCGAGCAGCCGCGCGGACACCGTCGCACCCTCGAGAGCCGCGGGCGTGTGGTTGACCGCCACGACCTTCCCGGTCACGGGATCGGCCTGCACGTGGACGGGCTCGGCGGCCTTGCGGACCCCGTAGTAGGCGCCGTTGACGTCGAAGTCGTAGTCGTACGTCTGCCACACCGTGCTGTACCAGGCGGGGTGCGACATCCACAGCATCAGGCCGCCGGCGTCGTCCCACAGCCGGCCGTTCCAGGCCTCGAACATGGCGCGGAAGTTCTCGTAGTTGACGAACTGCGCCTTGCGGCAGAAGTCGTCGAGGTCCTCCGCGGTGCCGAGCCGGCCCTCGATGGCCGCGCGGTAGTTCTGCGGGGCCTGGTTGCCGCGGGTGCTCCAGTCGTGGTGGTACCAGACGCCGCCGACCGGCCACTCGGGCTCGTCGCCGGCCATGCGCCGCATGGTCTCGGCGGTCGACACGACGGGCATGCCGATCTCGGTGTGAAACCCGAAGCTGCCGCTGCCGTAGGTGGACGCGGAGTAGTACCGCTCGGGCTCGACCCAGCCGTACGGGCCGCCGCCGGAGACGATGCCGCCGGCCGAGTTGTTCTGGTAGAGCAGGGCGGGGGCCTCCGCGCGGACCGCGGAGCGCATCCCGTCGTCCACCGGGCCCGGAGGGTTGCCCTCGTTGGCGCCGCACCACACCACGACGCTGGGGTGGATGCGGTAGCGCCGCACGGTGTCCCGCGCCAGGTCGAGGAAGGCCTGACGGTTGGGCGGGTCCATCGCCCAGGCGTTGGGGAAGTCGTTCCACACCAGCAGACCGTGCTCGTCGCAACTGGCGTAGAACTCCTCGCGGTTGCTGCTGCCGACCCAGTTGCGGATCATCGTGAAGTTCATGTCGCGGTGCATGCGCACGGCCGCGTCCATGCGCTCCGCGGGCATGCGGCGCAGCAGTTCGTCCCAGCCCCAGTTGCCGCCGCGGGCGAAGACCCGGACGCCGTTGACGCTGATCTTGAGCGGCACGGTGGAGTTGTCGACGGACTTCACGTCGGTCCACTCGTCGCCGTCGTCGGAGACCTGGACGGTGTACGTCCTGGCGTAGGCCTGCTCCCAGGTGATGACGACCCGGTCGAACCGCACCGCGGAACCCAGGTCGACCTGGATCCACTGCTCGTCCTCGTACTTCGAGGACCAGCGGGTGCCGGGCTTGCCGTCCACCGCGTTGCCCGGACCGCTGCCGTCGCCCTCGGAGGACGAGGCGGTGGCCTCCTTGCGCAGCGCCAGGTCGGTGCCGGGCGTGCCGCTGTCGACCACCGACAGGCCCCACATCGACGAGCCCCAGCTGGTGGCGCGCGTGTGGCAGAGGATCCGGAGGTAGCGGGCCGTGGTCGCGGCGAACTCCACGTCCTGCAGGCTCGCCGCGCCCGAGGTCTGGAAGGGCAGCGGGACCGCGGCGTTGTCGACGGACGCGGCGTCGGTCCAGTCGTCGCCGTCGTCGGAGACCTGGACGGTGTACGTCTCGGCGTACGCCTGCTCCCAGGTGACGACGACGCGGTCGAAGGACACCGCGGAGCCGAGGTCGACCTGGACCCACTGGTCGTCCTCGAACTTCGACGACCAGCGGGTGCCCGGGTCCCCGTCGGTGACGTTGCCGGGGCGGTTGTTCGGGTCGTCGGTGGAGGAGGAGGTGGCCTCCTTGTGCAGGGCGAGGTCGAGGTCGGGCACGGTGCTGTCGGCCACCGACAGCGCCCACATCGACGAACCCCAGTCGGTGGCCCGGGTGCGGCACAGGATCCGCACGTAGCGGGCGGTCCGCCGGGTGAACGTGACCGTCTGCGCGTAGGCGTCGGAGCCGGACTGGAAGGTGAGCGGGGTGTCGTACTCGTAGCCGAACTGGCGCAGGCCGAAGCGCGTGGTGCGCCGGTCGCTCTCCTGCCCGGCCACGGAGGCGGTGAGGGTGAGCCGGTGCAGTTCCGGCTCACCGTAGCCGTTGGGCCACCACAGCTTCGGGTTCCGCAGGCGCAGCTTCGGGTCCGAGGCCGGGTCGAAGACGACGTCGGTGCTGCCGCCCCCCGGCACGGTGACCGTCCGCTGCACGCGCACGCCGTCGAAGGCGGCGGTGACGGTGACGGACCTGGCCTCCCCGGCGGCGTTGCGGAGCGGTACGACGATGGTCACTTCGGCCGTGCGGGTGTCGGGCAGGTCCGGCAGGACGGTGTCGACACGGGGGTCGCCGATGACGGCGTCGCCGGTGGAGCGCAGCCGTACGTGGTTCCAGATGCCGGCGGCCCGGTCGCGCACCGCGGGCATCCAGTCCCAGCCGGAGGAGGCCAGGTAGGTCGGCGAGTTGCGGTTCATCATGTTCGCGCCGGCGTCGACGAAGGCGAGGCCGGCCGCGCCCTTGTCGCCGGGGCTGCCCGGGAACGGCATGGGGCTGATCTTCACCGCGAGGGCCTGCGGGCCCTGCGCCGCCAGCAGCCCGGTCACGTCGTAGGCGGCCCGGGCGAAGGGGAAGGTGAGGGTGCCGGCCTGCTTGCCGTTGAGCCAGATGTCCGCCTCGTGGTTGACCCCGTCGAACTCGAGCCAGACGCGGCGCCCGGCCCCGGTGCGCAGGCCCTTGGGCAGGCGGAACTCGCGCCGGTACCACCAGGAGTGGCGGGAGAGGGCCTCGGGGATGTGCAGGTTGGCGAAGCCGGCGACCGGGTCGGGCAGGTGGCCCTCGGCCACGAGCGAGGACAGGACGGTCCCGGGCACGGTGGCCGGCAGCCAGGCGCTGGTGTCCACGGAGGGCGCGGACAGTTCCGCGGCGCTGCCGCCCGCCCAGTCGTCCATGGTCAGGTCCCAGCCGGACTCCAGCGGCACGGTGCCGTCGTCGGCGACCTCCAGGGCCGGGGGCGTGCGGTGGTGGGTGCCCCAGTCGGTCCAGCCGGTGGCCTCGGGGCGGTGTCCGCGCGGGGTGCCGTACACCTGGAAGCCGTTGAGGCCCAGAGGGTTGGCGTTGGAGCGCTTGGTGACCGTCATCCGCACCCAGCGGGCGGTGACGGGCCGGGGCAGGGCGATCTCCACGACCCCGCCCTTGCCGTCGTCGGTGCGGTGCGCGACGGTCCACGACTTCCCGTCGCGCGAGGTCTCGATCACGAAGGCGACCGCGCAACTCGACAGCACCTCCTGGCCGGTGGTGTTGTCGCGGGGGTTGCCACCGGTCCCGGGAGTGAACGGCGGGTCGTCGACCGTCGCCTCGAAGGTGAGGCGCACCGACCCGACCTCGCACAGGGCCTGGAGGTCGACGGCTATCCACTGGGGGTCGCCGGCGGCGGCCCGCCAGCCGGAGCCCCGCACGCCGACCCGGTCGAGGCCGTCGACGGCGAACTCGGCCGGTGTGGGGGCGTAGTCGGTGGAGGACACCGTGACCGGGCGGTACGCGGCGAGTTCGCCCCGGGCACCGGCCGGGTTCGAGGACCGCGTCTGTGCCGTGGCGGCGGCGGGGAAGGCCATGCCGAGCCCGAACCCCGCGAGGAGGGTGGAGCCGGTGGAGAGTACGGCGCGTCGGGAGGGCAGGGAGGACTGGTCCGGCATGAACAACGGCTCCGTTCAGGGATGTTCAATGAGGAGGCGGCCTGGCATCATCGAGGCGATGACAACGTTGCCATCGCGATGACAACGTTGCCGAACATGCACCCGCCGGGAAGGGCCTGTCAAGGTTTTGGGCACGCCGCGTTCCGGGATTCTCCTAAATTAGGAATACATATTGACATGAGTCGGGCTTCGCGTCAGAGTCGTTGGTCCGCCCGCGCCGATGGCCGTTCCGGCGCCGGTCCGGGGCAGGAGGTGTCGCCCGCCCAGTGGCCGTCAAAGATGTCCGTATGGCCGCGAAGAGAAGGATCGTGCTGCTGGGCGGCGGCTTCTCGTGGGCGCCCGGGTCGCCGCTCGACGCATACGTGTTGCGCACCGCCGGGCGGCGGCGCCCGAAGGTCTGCTTCGTGCCCACCGCCAGTGGTGACGCGCAGTCCTCCGTCGAGGACTTCCACGCGGCGTTCGCCGCGCGCGACTGCGAACCGGCGCACCTGCCGCTGTTCCGCCGTGACCACCGGGACCTGCGTTCCTTCGTCCTCTCCCAGGACGTCGTCCACGTCGGCGGCGGCAACACCGCGGCCATGCTCGCCGTGTGGCGCGTGCACGGCCTCGACGCGGTCCTCCGCGAAGCCCTCGACGCGGGCGTGCTCCTGTGCGGCATCAGCGCCGGCGCCAACTGCTGGTTCGGGGCCTGCCTCACCGACTCCTTCGGACCCGTCACACCGCTGCGCGACGGCCTCGGCCTGCTGACGGGCAGCCTCTGCCCCCACTACGACAGCGAGCCCGCCCGCAGGCCCACGTTCCGCGCTGCCGTGGTCGAGGGGGAACTGCCCGCCGGCTGGGCCCTCGACGACGGGGTGGCGGCCCTGTTCACCGACGGCGGTCTCACTGAGGTCGTCTCGGAACGACCGGGTCCGACCCTGCACCGGGTGGAGCCCGGGAGCGGTGGCGCGGTGCGCGAGACGGGACTGCCCGCAGGCCTGCTGACGTGAGGTCCGGTCAGGAACCGGGTGGGTTGCCGGTCTCCTCCGCAGCGTGGTCGGGGCGGACGGCGATGTGGTCGGGTTCGAGTTCGAGCATGACGCGGTTGCGGATGTCGAGGGCGTGGGTGTAGTCGCGGGGG
>NZ_JARAVO010000147.1:0-23555 GCF_033792805.1 Streptomyces sp. PA03-1a | reverse complement strand
GGGCAGGCCCCGGGCGGGGCCGTAATGGGCGAGGGCGCCGGCCTCGCCGTAGTTCTGCGCGAGGACGACGGCACGGGAGCGGTCGGCGGCGGGCAGGTCCGACCAGGCGTCGGCGACGGCGGCGGCGAGCTGCGGCCAGCCGATCTGCTCGCCCTGCTCCTTGTTGACGGCGTTCACGACGGCCACACCGCGCGGCGGGAGCACCGGCAGCGAGATCAGGGCGCTGATGACCGCCGTGACCGCGACGGCCGGCCACATGGCGCGCGGCCGGGAGACGGACGTGACGCAGCCCGCGGCGAGCAGCACGAGCAGCAACGGCAGGCAGTAGTACGGCTTGCCGCCGGAAGCGACGACCAGGACGGCGAGCAAGACGTAGGCCGGGGCGAAGGCACGGGCCCAGCGCAGCGCGGGATCGCGCCACAGCCGCAGCCCGCCCGCGATCCACACCGGCACGAACACCGGTGAGAGGAAGAGGATCTGCTGGGGCACGAACAGGACGCGGTTCTCGGCGCCGTCGTCCGCGCTGATGCCGCCCGCGACGGTCAGCTGGGGCCAGCCGTGCGCCGCCTGCCACCACAGGCCGGGCAGGGCCACCGCGAGCGCCACCGCGGCTCCGGCGACCGGCCACCAACCGCGCAGCACGTGCCGGGGGCCGGTGGCGAGCAGCGCCGCGAGGAGCGCGACGGCCAGCAGGGCGACCAGGTACTTGTTCTCCAGGCCGACGCCCAGGGCCGCACCCACCGCGAGCCACAGCCGGCCGTCCCCGGTGCGCAGCAGCCTCAGCAGGATCCAGCAGACGACCACCCAGGCGAGCACGTCGAAGGTGGCGGTGGAGACCAGGTGGCCGACGGCGAGGACGAAGCCGGAGACCGCCGTGCACACCGCCGCGAGCACCTGCGCCGGACGCCCGCCGCCCAGTTCCCTGGCGACGAGGGCGACGACCACGACCGTCGCGGCGCAGGCGAGGGTGGCCACCACCCGCAGCCCGGCGGGCGTCTCGCCGAAGACCGCGGTGGACAGGCGGGCGGCGAGCGGGGTGAGCGGGGGCTGGTCGACGTAACCCCAGGCGGGGTGGTCGCCGGCGACGAGGAAGTACAGCTCGTCGCGGTGGAAGCCGTAACGGCCGGACAGCGCGGTCAGCACGGCGGCGACCGCGGCCGCGACCGCCAGAACGGGCGCCGCGGCGAAGGACGCCACCTGCGCGCGGACGTGCGTAGCGGACAACCCCCACCCCCCGGTGTTCCCGGACGACGGTACCGGGGCGGTGCCCGGGGGGCCACGGTTCCGGCCGGACGGCGGTCGTCTAGTGTGCCGTGCACGGATTCGGGAGGGGTCATGGAAGAGGCGGCGGGAAGACGGCGGCGCATCGCGGCGTGGGTGCTCGGACCGGTGGGGCTGGTGCTCGCGGTCGGTGCGGTGGTGACGGCCCGGACCGGCTACACGACGGGCACCGTCTCGAGCGCGGCCATGGAGCCGACCTACTCCCCCGGTGAGCGGCTCCTGTTCGAGCGGGTGGGCGGGGACGAGGTCCGGCGCGGCGACGTGGTGCTGATCGACGGGCAGGACCGGTACGGCGGGCTGGTGCTGGAGCGCGTGATCGGCACGGGCGGCGACCGCGTCGCGGAGCGGAGCGGCGGGCCGGTGACGGTGAACGGCAAGGAGCTGTCCGAGCCGTACGTGAAGGACGGGGATCCGTCGGGCGGCGCGCCCGCGTTCGACGTCACGGTGCCCGAGGGGCGGCTCTTCCTGCTCGGCGACCATCGCGCGGACTCCAGGGACTCCCGCTGGTTCCTCCGCGAGCAGTCGGGCACCCTTCCCGCCGCCGGGGTGCGGGCCCGGGTTCTGGAGGACCGCGGCAGCGCGCTGCTGCCGGCCCTGGCGGCGCTGCTCGGCCTCACGCTGGCGATCACGGGCCTCGTCCTGGGGATCACCGCCCGGGTCGCCCGGCTCCGCGAACGGCACCCGGCCGTACCACCGGTCTGGGGCGCCGCTCCGCCGGTGCCCTAGGCCCCGACGTCGAAGCGGTTGAGCCGGGAACCGCCGGCGCGCGAGGCGCGGTCGAGCAGCGCACTCAGGACGCGGCGGCCCGGGGTGAGCCGGGCGCGGGCCTGCGGCGGGAGGTCCCACAGCGTGCGGGAGTCGCGCAACCGCAGGCCCCACGCGGCCAGTTCACGGGGATCGTCACAGCTCCAGCCGACGTTGACGGCGCGCGGTCGGCGCGCCTCGGCGGAGCCGACGGTGTCCATCAGGAGGACCGATCCGGGGAACCGGTCGCGGATGACGTCCACGGCGGAACGGGCCCCGGCCTCGGTGAGGTAGATGAGCACGGCCTCGGAGACGAAGAGGTAGGGGCCGGGCGCCGCCACGACGGCGGCCGCCCAGTCCGGTTCCGCGGCCGAACCGGCGACCATGCGGCGGCGCGCGTGCTCGGCGAAGAGCTCGCGGCGCAGCGCGATGACGTCCGGCAGGTCGACCTCGACCCAGGTGGCGGTGCCGTTGTCGACCCGCTCGTAACGGGTGTTCAGGCCGGCGCCGATCTCGACGACGGTGCCGGACGGGTGCTCGTCCAGGAACTCGCGCACCCAGTCGTCGAGGACGACG
Organism: Streptomyces sp. PA03-1a; assembly: GCF_033792805.1. Taxonomy (NCBI): domain Bacteria; kingdom Bacillati; phylum Actinomycetota; class Actinomycetes; order Kitasatosporales; family Streptomycetaceae; genus Streptomyces; species Streptomyces sp. PA03-1a. Next base: position 20,954 of record NZ_JARAVO010000147.1, on the reverse strand, counting down.
CCCCGGAAGACCGGGCCGAGCAGCCTCAGCCGGCCGCCGATGCGCGAGATGTCGTAGTCGAGGGCACCGGCCAGTTCGACCGACCGCGGGTCGCGGGTCAGCGGCCGCCTGCGGCGCGTCTCGGCCGCCCTCGCGTGCAGCGGTATGAGCAGGGTCTCCTGCACCGGGCCGAGTTCGACGCGCCGACGTTCCATGCCCGCACCGTACAGCGGTCAGGCACCGCGCAGGGCGTCGGCGAGGGGCCCGTCGCCGGTGACCTCGGCGCCGCCGTCGCGCAGGGACTCCGCGATGCCGCGGACGGCGCCCGCGGGCACGGCGAGCACCGCGTCGGGGCGCTTGGCCGGGCCGTCGGCGTACGAGGGGGTCCCACCGCCGAGTTCGATGTGGAAGGCGCCCTCGTCGAGGCGGACCTCGACCACTCCGGCGGGGACCCCGGGGAGCGCAGCGAGGTGCCGCATGAGGGGCACGGCCGCCCAGTGCGCGCGGACGGCGTCGGTGGGCCGCGGGTCCTGCAGTTCCGGCGCGCCCCATTCGGCGAGGGCGCCGAGCACGGGGAGCAGTTCCTCTCCGCGCCGGGTGAGTTCGTAGACGTACGCGGCACCGGGCGGCGCGAGGCGGCGGCGGGTGACCAGGCCGTCGCGCTCCATCTCCTTGAGCCGGGAGGCGAGGACGTCGGTGCTGACGCCGGGCAGGTCGGCGTGGAGGTCGGTGTACCGGCGGGGACCCGCCAGCAGCTCCCGGACGATCAGGAGCGTCCAGCGCTCCCCGACGGTGTCCAGGGCGCGGGCGACGGCGCAGTACTGGTCGTAACTTCGGCGCGGCATGATCCCCAGTGTAGACAAGTGGTTGGACTTTCCAAGCGCGTACTTGGTAAAACCAAGGAGAGCAGCGTACCGCGCAGGATCGCGGGACCGGGTCGGGAGGCCGTCGCATGGAGTACAAGCAGTCGGGCAAGCTGGCGGACGTCTGCTACGAGATCCGCGGGCCGGTGATCGAGCACGCCAACGCGCTGGAGGAGGCCGGGCACAGCGTCCTGCGTCTCAACACGGGCAACCCTGCGCTGTTCGGCTTCGAGGCGCCCGAGGAGATCCTGCAGGACATCATCCGCACGCTCCCCACGTCGCACGGCTACAGCGACTCGCGCGGCATCCTGTCGGCCCGCCGGGCGGTGGCCCAGCACTACCAGGAGCGCGGGCTCGCCGACGTCGGCGTGGACGACGTCTTCCTCGGCAACGGGGTGTCCGAGCTGGTGCAGATGGCCGTCCAGGCCCTCGTGGACGACGGCGACGAGGTGCTGATCCCTGCCCCCGACTTCCCGCTGTGGACGGCCGTGACGAACCTGGCCGGCGGCAAGGCCGTGCACTACCTCTGCGACGAGCAGGCGGACTGGTTCCCCGACCTCGACGACATCGCCTCCAAGATCACCAGCCGTACGCGGGCGCTGGTCATCATCAACCCCAACAACCCCACGGGCGCGGTCTACCCGCGCGAACTGCTCGAAGGCATGCTCGACCTGGCGCGCCGGCACCACCTGGTCGTCTTCGCCGACGAGGTCTACGACAAGATCCTCTACGACGACTCCGTCCACCACTCGGCCGCCCAGCTCGCCCCCGACGTGCTGTGCCTGACCTTCAGCGGGCTGTCCAAGGCCTACCGCGTGGCGGGCTTCCGCTCCGGCTGGCTGGTCGTCACCGGGCCCCGGCAGCACGCCAGGAGCTACCTGGAGGGGCTGACGATGCTGGCCTCAATGCGGCTGTGCCCCAACGTCCCGGCCCAGCAGGCGATCCAGGCCGCGCTCGGCGGCCGGCAGAGCATCAAGGACCTGATCCTGCCCGGCGGACGGCTGCACGAGCAGCGCGACAAGGCCTGGGAGAAGCTGAACGAGATCCCCGGCGTCAGCTGCGTCAAGCCCAAGGGCGCGCTCTACGCCTTCCCCCGGCTGGACCCGAAGGTGCACCGGATCCACGACGACGAGAAGTTCGTGCTCGACCTGCTGCTCCGCGAGAAGATCCAGGTCGTCCAGGGCACCGGCTTCAGCTGGCCGCGCCCGGACCACTTCCGCATCCTGACCCTCCCCCGCGCCGACGACCTGGACGCCGCCATCAGCCGCATCGGCCGCTTCCTCGCGGGCTACCGGCAGTAGCCCGGGGCCGGGCGCCGCACCCCGGGGCCGTCGCATCCCGTTTGCGTGCGGCCGGGCACCGCGACGGCGGTCGTTGTAGGGGGCAACACTCCCGTGGGCGGGGGTTTTCCCCACTCCCTGGGGAGGAGAAACCCTCCGCCGGTTCACCTGTCAGCCGGATGGGGTGCCGTCCCGTGGACCCATAGCGTCGAGGGCGAGGCGGTGGTGAGGTTCCACCGCCCGGCTTCGAGGGGGTTCGCAACCGTGGCAAGCGCACACGGCAGGGCACGTACCGCGGGGACGGTACGCGGGCAGGGCATCGCCGCCGCCATGGGCGGCTGGAGCGCCCGGCACCGCTGGACGGCGGTCGGGAGCTGGCTGCTCTTCGTCGTACTCGCGCTGGTCATCGGCTCGATGGCCGGGCGGGTCGACCTGACGGACCGGGAGGAGGTGCCCGGGGAGTTCGGGCAGGCGGTGGCCATCCTGGACGACGCCGGGCTGAACGACGGGCCGGCCGGTGAGATGGTGCTGGTCCAGGCGGCCGGGGGCTCCCTGAAGGCCACCGACCCGGCGTTCCGGGCCGTGGTCGGGGAGGTCGTCGCCGCGGTGAAGGGCACCGGCGAGGTCGCCTCCGTCCAGTCGCCGTACGACGTCGGAGCGGTCTCCGAGGACGGCCGGTCCGCACTGGTGAGGTTCGACCTGCGCGGCGACCCGCAGACGGCGCCCGACCGGGTCGAGCCGGTCGTCGACGCCGTCCAGGGCGTCCAGGACCGGCACCGCGACCTGAAGGTCGAGCAGTTCGGCGAGGCCAGCTCGGAGAAGGTCTTCAACGACGCCTTCGGCAGCGACTTCCAGCGCGCCGAGTACTCGGCTCTGCCGGTCGCGCTCGGCATCCTGCTGATCGCCTTCGGCGCGCTGGTGGCGGCGCTGCTTCCGGTGGCGCTGGCGATGACGGCCTTCCTCGCGACGACCGGCCTGGTGGCCGTCGTCAGCCACGGGGTGCACATGAGCGACACCGCCAACTCCGTGATGCTGCTGGTCGGCCTGGCGGTCGGCGTCGACTACTGCCTGTTCTACCTGCGGCGTGAGCGCGAGGAGCGGGAGGCGGGACACGACGCGCAGACCGCGCTGCGGATCGCGGCGGCCACCAGCGGCCGGGCGGTGCTGGTCTCCGGCGTGACGGTGATCGTGGCGATGGCGGGCATGCTCTTCACCGGCATCGGCGACTTCAAGGCGATGGGCCTGGCCACGATGATGGTGGTGGCCGTGGCGATGTTCGGCTCGGTGACGGTGCTGCCCGCGCTGCTGTCCCTGCTGGGCGAACGGGTCGAGAAGGGCCGGATCCCCTTCCTGCGCCGCCGGGGCAAGGGGCCGAGCGGGGAGTCCCGCATCTGGCGGGCGGTCCTCGCGGGCGTGCTGCGCCGCCCGGTGGTGGCGGCGGCGGTCGCCGGTGGGGCACTGGTCGCGCTGGCCGTCCCGGCGGTCGGCCTGAACACCGCGAACCTGACGCTGAGCCAGGAACTGGGCGACGGCCTGCCGGTCGTGCGGGCGTACGAGGACATCAACAAGGCGTTCCCGGGCGGCCCGGACCCGGCCCAGGTGGTCGTCAAGGCCTCGGACATCACCTCGCCCGAGGTCCGTCAGGCCATCGACGCCTTCTCCCGGGAGGCCGTGGCCAAGGGCGCCTCCCCCGGGCCGGTGGAGACGGAGCTCCACGAGAAGGCGGGCGTCGCCGTCCTCAAGGTGCCGCTGACGGGCGGCACGGACGAGGAGAGGGCCGAGGCCTCGCTGAAGGTCCTGCGCGACGAGGTGCGCCCGGGCACCCTGGGCGAGGTGGCCGGCGTCACGGCGCCCATCGGCGGCTCGACCGCGGCCTCGATGGACTTCACCGACAAGATCGGCGACGCGGTTCCCCCGGTCTTCGCCTTCGTCGTGGCCTTCGCCTTCCTGCTGATGCTGCTCTCCTTCCGGTCGCTGACCATCGCGGTCACCTCGATCGTGCTCAACCTGCTGTCGGTGGGCGCCGCCTACGGCATCCTCACCATCGTCTTCCAGCACGGCTGGGGCGCCGGCCTGGTGGGCGCCGAGGGCGTGGGTGCGATCGTGGCCTGGCTGCCGCTGTTCCTGTTCGTGATCCTCTTCGGGCTGAGCATGGACTACCACGTCTTCGTGGTCTCCCGGATCCGGGAAGCGCGGGTGCGGGGGCTGACCACGCAGGGCGCGATCCGGCACGGCATCACGACGACGGCCGGTGTGGTGACCAGCGCCGCGGTCATCATGGTGGCGGTCTTCGCGATCTTCGGCACGCTGTCCATGCAGAGCATGAAGCAGATGGGCGTGGGCCTGGCCGCGGCGGTGCTCATCGACGCCACCGTCATCCGCGGTGTGCTGCTCCCCGCGGTGATGGCCCTGCTGGGCGAGCGCAACTGGTACCTGCCCAAGTGGCTCGGCTGGCTGCCGGACATGACCCACGACGAGGCCGGCGTCGAGCCCGCCCCGGTGCGGCCGGTCACCGCCCCGGCACCGGTCGAGCCCTCCGGCGTGGGCCGCTGAACCGGCGGACGCCACGAGGACGCTCCGGCCCGGCCCCCGTCGCCACGGGGGCCGGGCCCCGGCGTACCCCCACCCGGCTCAGGGCCCGCAGGCGCCGAACATCCCCATCAGGGCCTCGACGATGAGCGTGCCCGTGCTCGCGGCACCCGTGCCGAAGGCGGTCGCCGGCAGGTAGCCCACGGCGGCGTCCTGCGGCGACGGGGAGCTCTCCCGAACGCGGCCACCTGCTGCCCGTCGCGCCACACCACACTGCTGTGGGAGCTGACCGGTTCGAAACGGCAGGCCCCGCCCGGAAGCTCGGCACGGACGCCGGACGAGGAGCGGGTCAGCCCCCTCGGCCCGAGGTGCAGCCCGGCCGCGTCGCCGCCGACCGTCAAGGTCAGCCGTCCCGCGGCGCGGGTGCCCACCGGGGCCTGGGCGTGGTCCCGTGCCTCCCCTTCGCGGACGATCGTCGCGGTCGGCAGCCCCGGGCCCTCCACCCGGGCCAGGGCCGCGTGAACGCCCGGCAGGGTGATGTTTAGCGAGCCGGACAACTCGTCCCGCACCGTGCGCCGCGGCGCCGGGCCGACGGCCGGAGCCTCGCCCATGTACCTCACCGTCCTGTCGGAGGCGGCGTGACCAGGGCGGCCACTCCCCACCGAAAGTCCGCGCAAGGCCGCCCAGCGGGGTCGGGCTCAGCGCTCGGCGCCGGGGCGCGGGGTTATGGCCCCGCGCCCCGGGCCGTCCACCGCGCGCGCGGCCGGGGCCGTGGACGCGCCCGCGGAGCCAGGGGTCCGGAACGGGTCGAGGGCGGGCGCCGGACCGCGCGCCGTGAGGGGCGCGGTCCGGTCGGGATCCGAGAAGAGGTCTCGCTCATCGCCTGAAGTCGACATGCCCGCAGCGTATCCCGTGTTCGAATATTTGTGCGATCCCCCGGAAGAGTTAATGAACCGGCGGCCCGAACCGCCTCACCGTGGCGGCCGTCCCCGGCTCGTACGGCCGCCACGGCCCGCGCCCCGCCGAAGGCCCGGGCGAGGGCGCGGTCGGCGTCGTCCACCGGGCCCAGCATCGGGGCGTCGGCGTACGCCGCGAAATCGCCGAAGAGGAAGGGGAGTTCGGCGCAGTGCGTGGCGCCCAGGGTGCCGTCGTCCCCGGGCGGGCGCCGCGTGAAGCGGTAGGCGTACGCGGGCCGGCCCCGCTCGGCGCAGTGGGCCGCGATCGCGGTGACCCCGGCCCCGAAGACCCGCTCGGTCCCGGCCGCGTCGGGGAAGCCGGCGGGCGAGGCGGCACGGAAGGCCGTCATCTCGTCCTGCGTGCTGCCCAGCAGGACGTCCGTGCCGTCCAGGCCGCCCGCGGCCACCGCCGCCATCGGGGCGCGGGGCAGGCCCGCCCCGCCGAGCACCGGGTGCATCGGTGGGGCGACGTCGCCGGGCCGGGCGCGCTCGGCCGACAGCCGCCCGTACGCCGACACGAGCCGCTCCGCGGGCAGTTCCCGCAGTTCCGGCGGGTGCGTGACGCCCAGGAGCCGCAGATAGGCGGCGGTGACCTCGGCCGCCTCGGCGGGCTCCCGCGGTGCGAGCCCCCACGGCCCGCTCTCGGCGAGCATCCGCCGGACGAGTCCGTGCGTGCCCGGGTCGACGGCGAGGCAGAGCGCGCAATACGCGCCGGCCGACTGCCCGCCCACCGTGACCAGCGCGGGGTCACCGCCGAAGGACGCGATGTTGTCGCGGACCCAGCGCAGCACCGCGGCCTGGTCCCGGCTGCCGAGGTTGTCCGCGCCGAGTTCCGGCAGGTACAGCCAGCCCAGCGGGCCGACGCGGTAGTTGGCGGTGACGACGACGATGCCGCCGAGGGCGGCGAGCCGCGTGCCGTCGTACCAGTCCCAGCCGCCCGAGCCGGTGGTGAAGCCGCCGCCGTGGAACCACACCAGCACCGCCCGGGGATCGGCACCGGCCTCGAGCGCCCCCTCGGGCGCCCACACGTTGAGGGTGAGGCAGCCGTCCTCGTCCCCGTGCGGCTCGCGCGGGCCCATGACGACCGCCAGCCGGGACGGCGCCTGCGGCACCTCGGGGCCGGCGTGGGCCGCGTCGCGCACGCCGGCCCAGCCGGGGTGCGGTGCGGGCGGGGCGAACCTCAACGCGTCCACCGGCGACGCCGCGTAGGGGATCCCGCGGAAGGCCGCCACGCCCCCCTCCCCGGTCACCCCGCGCACGGAGCCGCGCTCCGTGACCACCACCGGCCGCCGCTGTCCTTCGGTCTCACTGTCCATGGCAGCCGGTCTACCGGCAACGACCGGCCGGTGGCCACGACCTGCCCCGGCCGACGTGGCGGCACGTGCCCCCGATGCCGCCCGGACCGCCGGACGTGCGCGATGCGCGGCGGTTACCGTCAGGCCCCGGGTGCGCCTGGCGCCCCGGCGGCCTCGCCGGCCCGGACGGCCTCCGCCTCCGCCGCCGCCTCCGCGGCCTGCCGTTCCCGCTCCTTGCCACGGGCGGCGGCGCGCCGGCCGTAGAGGATCGTCCACGCGATGAGGACACCGGTGACGGCGTACGCCATCACCGAGTTGACCGTCACCATGGTGGCGGTCGACAGCTTGTACGAGAGGCCGATCCTGGCGAGTGCCTCGAGGATGTAGCCGACCCCCCAGGCGACGGTCATGGTGCGGATGACGTGGCGGAAGCCCTCGTACTGCCACAGGCCGTCGAACCGCTCGGCGTCCTCCTTGGTGCCGTTGGTGCCGAACTTGCGCCCGAAGTAGAACATCAGCGGCCGGGGCGCGAGCAGGCTGGCCAGGCAGACCACCCCGAACAGGCCGGTGACCGCGGAGTCCTTGACCAGCAGCAGGCGCGTGGAGTGCGGGCCCACGACGGTGACGACGACGGTGATCACCAGGAACACGAGGGTGATGACGGCGAACTCGTCCACCTTGCGGCGCCAGGCGAGCGTGATGGCGGTGTCGAGCACCGGCCACACGCCGGAGACGAGCAGGGCGGAGAACTCGCTCCAGCCGGCGTCGGTGAGCCGGCCGTAGGTGAGGATGGGCAGGACGATGTTGAAGGTGATGGTGAGCGCCCAGCCGAGCGCGGACGACGTGCCGGAACGTGCGGACACGGCTTTCCCCCCGTAGTAGTTGCCGAAGCCGCAGGGGAACATACGCCCGGCGCCGCCGCCCCGGCCAGGCTCTTTGCCCAGGCTTTAGGGCGGCGGCGCCGCGTGTGCCACCGGGCCCCGGTCCGGGGCCCGGCACCGGTCAGTCCTCCGGGGGCAGCTCCCCGGCGAAGGCCGCGGCGAGCCGCAGCCAGGGCGCGGCCTCGGCCTCGCGCCCCTGCCGCTGGAGGGTCCGGCCCAGCATCAGGTGCGCGTAGTGCTCGACCGGGTCGCGCTCGACGACCACGCGCAACTGCTCCTCGGCACGGCCGAGCTGGGCGGAGTGGTAGTAGGCGCGGGCGAGCAGGAGGCGCGGGGCGACCTGCTCGGGCACCTCGTCGACGACGGCCGTGAGCAGCCGGGCCGCCTCGGTGTACTCCTTGGCCTCGAAGTAGAGCCCGGCGCGCGCCCAGCGCTCCGCCGTGGTCTCCTCGTAGGCGGCGTAGGACCCGTGGTTGGTGGTGGTGTTCACGCGAGCTCCTCTCCGGGTGCGGTGTGCGGCATGTGACCGGCCGGCTCCCGTCCGAACCGGCCCCGTTCGAAGTCCTCGACGGCCTGCATGACCTCGGCCTTGGTGTTCATGACGAACGGGCCGAAGTGCGCGACCGGTTCGCGGATCGGGCGGCCGCCCAGGATCAGGACGTCCAGGGCGGGGGTGCGGCTGTCGGGGTGGTCGGTCGCCTCCAGGGTCAGGGTGTCGCCGCTGCCGAACACGGCCAGCTGGTGCGCGTCCAGCGGGCGCCGTTCGGCTCCGGCGGTACCGCGCCCGGACAGCACGTAGGCCAGGGCGTTGAAGTCCGGCCGCCAGGGCAGGACCAGGCGCGCGCCGGGACTGACGGTGGCGTGGACCAGCGTGATCGGGGTGAAGGTGCTCCCCGGTCCCGCGTGGCCCGCGACCTCGCCGGCGATGACGCGGACCAGCGCGCCGCCGTCGGGCGAGGACAGCAGCGCCGCCTCCGGGCCCTCGATGCTCTGGTAGCGGGGCGCGTTCCACTTGTTCGCCCGCGGCAGGTTCACCCACAGCTGGACGCCGTGGAACAGCCCGCCGGAGACGACCAGTTCCTCCGGCGGCGCCTCGATGTGGAGGATGCCGCTGCCGGCCGTCATCCACTGCGTGGCGCCGTCGGTGATCGTGCCTCCGCCGCCGTGCGAGTCCTGGTGCTCCATGCGGCCGTCGATCATGTACGTGACGGTCTCGAAGCCGCGGTGCGGGTGCCACGACGTGCCCTTGGGCTCGCCCGGCGCGTACTCGACCTCACCCATCTGGTCCATATGGATGAAGGGGTCGAGCTCCCGCGTCGGCACACCGGCGAAGGCGCGGTGCACCGGGAAGCCCTCGCCCTCGAAGCCCTGAGGGGCGGCGGTCACCCTGCGCACCGGGCGCTGCTCGGCGGTCAGCGGGTCGGGCCCGGCGACACGGGGCAGCAGCAGGGTGTTCTCCACGGTCACGGCAGGCATGACGCCCTCCTCGGCAGTCTCGGCGGGCCCGGTCCGGGCCTCGCACGGTCGGTTTAACATTCAACCAACCGAATCCATTCCGGCCCGCCCGCCGTCTGCCGTGGAGGCCCCCGGAGACCCCGCCGGCCTCAGAAGCCGAAGCGCGGGCGTTCGCCCTCCGGCACCAGGTCCACGTACTCAGGGTGCTTGCCGATCCACGCACGGATGAAGGGGCAGAACGGCAGCACCGCGAGCTTCCGCTCGCGGGCCGCGTCCAGCGCGGCCCGGGCGAGGGCGCCGCCGAGCCCGCGACCGCCGAAACGGGGGTCCACCTCGGTGTGGATGAACGCTATCTGGTCCCGGTACAGGTGGTACTCGGCGAAGCCGGCCACCTCCTCGGCACCGCCCTCCTCCGCCGCGTCGAAGATCTCGAAACGGGACTTGCCGGGGTTGTCGGCGACGCGCAGTGCCATCGTCTCTCCTACTCGGGCCGCAGGGCGGCCAGTTGCTGTGCGAACGGAACGACCGTATCGGCCGCGGTCACCGGGGCCGGGGGCCGCGTCACCAGCAGCGCCGCCAGCTCGCCCGCCGCGCGCACGATACGGGTCGGCAGGGTGTCGGTGAGCGCGTCGCCGCTGCCGCCCCAGTCCTCCGAGGCCGCGTACACGGCGGTCGGGACGACCACGGCCCGCAGGTAGGCGAAGAGCGGCCGCAGGGCGTGCTCCAGCGCGAGCGAGTGCCGGGCCGTACCGCCGGTGGCGGCGATCAGCACGGGCTTGCCGGCCAGCGCGTCGTTGTCGATGACGTCGAAGAACGACTTGAACAGCCCGCTGTACGAGGCCGAGAAGACCGGCGTCACCGCGATCAGGCCGTCCGCCTCCGTGACGGCGGCGACGGCGTCCGCCAGGGCGCGACCGGGGAAACCGGTGACCATGTTGTGGGCGATGTCCACGGCCAGGTCGCGCAGTTCGACCACCCGCACGTCGAGGGTGCGGCCGCCGTCCGCGACGGCCCGGCGTACGGCCTCGGCGAGCCGGTCGCCGAGCAGCCGCGTGGACGACGGCGTGCTCAGGCCGGCCGAGACGACCACGAGCTTGAGGGGTGCGGCGGTCACTTCGCGGCCTCCTTCTCCTTCTCCTCCTGGACCTGCGCGTCACGGCGGGCGACCAGCGAGGCGTGCGTCGGGGCCTCGGGCACGTCCGCGGGACGGCCCTTGGCGAACTCCTCGCGCAGCACCGGCACGACCTCCTCGCCGAGCATGTCGAGCTGCTCCAGCACGGTCTTCAGCGGCAGTCCCGCGTGGTCCATCAGGAACAGCTGGCGCTGGTAGTCGCCGGCGTACTCGCGGAAGCCCAGCGTCTTCTCGATCACCTGCTGCGGCGAACCGACGGTCAGCGGGGTCTGCTCGGTGAAGTCCTCCAGCGACGGACCGTGCCCGTACACCGGCGCGTTGTCGAAGTACGGCCGGAACTCGCGGACGGCGTCCTGCGAGTTCTTCCGCATGAACACCTGGCCGCCGAGGCCGACGATGGCCTGCTCCGGGGTGCCGTGGCCGTAGTGCGCGTAGCGCGCGCGGTACAGCTCGACCATCCGCTTGGTGTGGTCGGCCGGCCAGAAGATGTTGTTGTGGAAGAAGCCGTCGCCGTAGTACGCGGCCTGCTCGGCGATCTCCGGCGAGCGGATGGAGCCGTGCCAGACGAAGGGGGCCACGTCGTCCAGCGGGCGGGGCGTGGAGGTGAAGCCCTGCAGCGGGCTGCGGAAGCGGCCGGCCCAGTCGACGACGTCCTCGCGCCACAGCTTGTGCAGGAGCGCGTAGTTCTCGACCGCCAGCGGGATGCCCTGCCGGATGTCCTGCCCGAACCAGGGGTAGACCGGTCCGGTGTTGCCGCGGCCCATCATCAGGTCGACGCGGCCGTCGGCCAGGTGCTGCAGCATCGCGAAGTCCTCGGCGATCTTCACCGGGTCGTTCGTGGTGATCAGCGTGGTCGAGGTGGAGAGGATCAGCCTCTCCGTGCGGGCGGCTATCCAGCCGAGCATGGTCGTCGGGGACGAGGGCACGAACGGCGGGTTGTGGTGCTCACCGGTCGCGAAGACGTCGAGGCCCACCTCCTCGGCCTTGAGCGCGATCGCCGTCATGGCCTTGATCCGCTCGTGCTCGGTCGGCGCCCTGCCGGTCGTGGGGTCCATGGTCACGTCACCCACAGTGAAGATCCCGAACTGCACCGGCTTCACCCTCCTCCGTCGTCTCACGATATGTTGTTGATTATTCAACCACCCCGTCCAACGAGATGCCTCATCGGGCTATTCCTCCCCCGGCGCCACCCCGGGCGGCGGTGCGACAGGTGGCGGTGACCAGCACGGCAGACGTGCGGGGCGCGGGAGGCCCCGATCGCAGCGCAAGGGGGTCGCGAGCGGGCGGCGCGGCCTCGACGGATGCGAGCGGCCCCATCGGGCGCCGACCACGGGCACCGGCCCCACGGTCCGCCCGGCACATCGCTTCCCCGCCGGCGGGGGCACCGCCGGCGATCCCCGTCACGGATACGCCGTACACGCATCCGCGCCCATGGCACCTGCGGGGGACACGGGGCGGTCCGGACACGGACGGTCGACCGTAGCGGACCGCGCGGGGGAAAGGCGAATTACGTTCACGGGTGGGTGAAAAGTGCCTATGTGACTGGATCGGAACACCTCCGGCAGAGCACTCTCAGGGGCGCCAGTCCGGCGTACGCCGCCCCGTGCGCCCCGCGACGCTCCCCCTCCTGCCTCCGAGCCGAAGTCCGTTTCCTGACACATGAGCCACGTGATGCTGTCCCCGAAGCCCACCGCCCTTGACGCGCGTTCCGCGGCGGGCCTCGTCCGGCAGTGGCGCAGAGCCGTGGAGCCGCAGGCGCTCGCAACGGCGTACGACGCACTCGCCGCGGCAGGCCCGCTCGTGCCGACGCCGTGGGGCGCGCTCCTGGTCACGGGGTACGAGGAGTGCCGGCAGGTGCTGACCGGGCGGGAGTGGCTCACCCTCGGGGCCCGGTGGCGCGACGCCCACCGCCCCGGGTGGCGGGAGAGCGAGAGCACGGTCGGGCTGTGCGAGACGCCCCTGCAGCAGGATCCGCCGGAGCACACCGCGCGCCGGCGTCCGCTCAACGCGGTGCTGGCCCCGCGGGTCGTGCGGGAGGCGGCGGAGCGGCTCGTGGAGCCGCTCACCGACCGCCATGTGCGGGAGTTCGCCGCGGCCGTGCGCCGTGACGGCGCCGCCGACGTCGTCGCCCGGGTCTGCCGGCCGCTGCCCACCGCGGTCCTGGCGGAGATGGCCGGGCTGCCGGAGTGGATCGACCGGGGGTGGCTCGCCGCCGAGAGCGCCGCCATGGTGCGCGTGGAGGAGCTCGCCGCACCGCCCAGCGTCGTACGGCGGGCGGACGCCGCCGCGCTGTCCCTGCTCGACGCGTACGACCGCGCGCTGGCCGAGCGCCGCCGGCACCCCACGGGGGACCTGCTGTCCCGGTGGGCCGCCGAGGACCCGGCAGGGGCCCGCTATCTGCTGCTGACGCTGTTCTCCGCGGGGGTGCCCACCACGGCCGCCCTGCTGGCCGGCACGGCGCTGACGCTGATCACCGACCCCGCGTCTGCCGAAAGGATCCGCCAGGACCCGGGGTTCGCCGGGCCGCTCACGGACGAACTGCTGCGCTGGGACCCGCCGGGACGGGTCGTGACCCGCGTGGCGGACGCGGACACCGAGCTGGGCGGCCGCCCGGTGCCCGCCGGACGCGTCGTCCACGCGCTCATCGGCGCGGCGCACCGCGACCCGGCGCGCTTCCCCGCCCCGCACGTCTTCGACGCGGACCGGCCGGCGCAGCGGCTGCTGGCCTTCGGCGGCGGCCTGCACTACTGCCTCGGGTCCCATCTGGCCCGCGCGCAGGCGCTCGCCTTCGCCCGGGCCTTCGCCCGCGAGCTGCCCGGCGCCCGGGCCGCCGCCCCGCCGGTGCGGCACACCGGGCCGAGCATGGCCGACATCGCCCGGCTCACCATCCACTCGCCCCTCACCTAAGGGAGACCGAAGGCCAGTGACCGAAATCCAGGACGCCACCGACGCGTTCCGCAAGGACCTGTCGTCGTCGACCTTCGTGCGGGCCATGGTGGAGACGGGCGTCCGGCCCTTCTACCGATCCCTGCACATGGCGGGCGACGGGGAGGCCGTCGTCGAGGGGCGGGACGTCGTCATGGCGGGCTGCAACGACTACCTGGGCCTGTCCACGGACCCCCGGGTGACGGCGGCCGCGGCCGAGGCGCTGACCCGCTACGGCGCCTCCTGCTCCGGTGCGCGCACCCTCAACGGCACCCTCCCCCTCCACGGCGAACTGGAGGAGCGGATCGCGGACTTCCTGGGCACCGAGGCGGCCGCCGTGGTCACCACCGGCTTCCAGGCGAACCTCGCCGTGGCCGCCCTGCTCGGCCGCGGCGACATCGCCTTCAGCGACATGTCCAACCACGCCTCGCTGGTCGACGGCATCCGGCTCGGCGCGGCCCGCCGCGTCCTGTACCCGCACTCGGACACCGTGCGGCTGGACACGCTCCTGGAGCAGGCCACGGCCGCGGAACCGGCCGCGGGCAAGGTCGTCGTCACCGACGGGATGTTCTCCATGGACGGCGACCTGTGCCGGCTCCCCGAGCTGACGGAGCTCGCCGCCCGGCACGGCGCCCGCCTCGTCGTCGACGGCGCCCACGACATCGGGCTGCTCGGCCCTGGCGGGCGCGGTGTCGCGGACCACTTCGGCCTCATGGACCGGGTCGACCTGTTCACCGGGACCCTGTCCAAGTGCTTCGGCTCCACCGGGGGGTTCCTCGCCGGTCCCGCGCACGTCATCGACTACCTGCGCTACAGCGCCCGCTCCATCCTCTTCTCCGCGTCGATGCCGCCGGCCGCCCTCGCCGCCGGGATCGCCGCGCTCGGCATCGCCGCGGCCGAGCCCTGGCGGCGCCGGCGCGTGCTCGCCCTCGCGGAGGCGCTGCGGGCGGGGCTGCGCGCGCTCGGCTACGACACGGGCGACTCGGTCACCCCGGTCGTGCCCGTCCTCATCGGGGACGCGACCGTGTGCGCCCGCATGTGGCAGGCCCTGCTCGACGAGGGCGTGTTCACCAACGCGGTCGGTGCCCCCGCCGTCCCCGAGGGCCGCTGCGTGATCCGGGTGACCGTGCAGGCCACGCACTCCGACGCCCATCTGGAGCGGATCTTGGGCGCCTTCGCGGCCGCCGGCCGCCGGGTCGGCCTCGTCCCGGACCTGCCCGCCCAGGCGGTGGCCCGGTGAACGCCGTCACCGTCACCCCCGTCGAGGACCGCGCCGCCACGACGGCCTTCATCAGGCTGCCGTACGCGCTCTACCGCGACGAACCGCACTGGGTCGCGCCGCTGGAGCGCGAGGTGCGCGCCTTCCTCGACCCGCGCCGCAACCCCTTCTTCGAGACGGCCGAGGCGCGGCTCTTCCTCGCCCGCCGGGGGGGCCGGACCGTCGGCCGGATCGCGGCCGTCACCGACCCCCGCTTCCACGAGCGGCACGACTACAAGTGCGGTCACTTCGGGCTCTTCGAGTGCGCCGACGACCTGGAGGCCGCCGGGGCCCTGTTCGACGCGGTGGCCGACTGGCTGGCCGGGCGAGGGCTGACCCGGATGCTGGGCCCGCTCAGCTTCTCCGTCAACGACGAGTGCGGACTGCTCGTGGACGGCTTCGACGGGCCGCCGAGCGTGGGCATCCCTTACAACCCGCCGTACTACGCGGACCTGCTGACCGGCTGCGGCTTCGGCAAGGCCAAGGACCTGCTGTCCTGGCTGGTGCCGATGCCCCCCGACGGCGAGCCGCCCGCCGCGATCGCCCGGGTCGCCGCGCGCACCCTGGCCGACCCGGCCGTGCGGGTGCGGCCGCTCGACCCGGACCGCTACGAGGCCGACATGGCCGTCATCAAGGACATCTACAACGACGCCTGGGCCGAGAACTACGCCTCCGTGCCGCTGACCGACGCCGAGTTCCTGCACATGGCCGCACAGTTGAAATCGGTCCTCCACCCGGAGCTGGTGCGGATCGCCGAGGTGGACGGCGAGCCGGCCGCCTTCACGCTGTGGGTGCCGGACGTGAACCAGGCGCTGCGCACCGCGCGGGGCAGGCTCACCACCTGGGGACTGCCGGTCGGCATGCTGCGGATCAGCCGCGCCATGGGGCGCATCACCCGTGTCAGGGGCGGCACCTCGGGCGTGCGCAAGGAGCACCGCAGCCGGGGGCTGGTGGCGGTGCTGCTCGCCGACGCGCAGCGCGCCGCGTTCCGGCTCGGCTACACCGAGACCGACCTGTCCTGGATCCTGGAGGACAACCGCGGCTCCAACCGGCACGCGCAGGCCATGGGCGGGGTGCACTTCAGGACGCACCGGCTGTACGAGCGCGACGGCGGGGGCCTGCGGTGAGGTACCTCGTGACCGGCGCCACCGGCTTCATCGGCGGCCACCTCGTACGCCACCTCACCGCCCGCGGCCACGAGGTGACCGCGCTGGTCCGCGGCGGCCGCGACGTGCCCGGCGCCCGCAGCGTGCCCGGTGACCTGGCCACCGGGGAGGGGCTGGCCGTCGCACTGCGGGGCGTGGACCGGGTCGTCCACCTGGCGGGGGTCACCAAGGCCGGGGACCCCCGCGCCTACGCCGCCGTCAACGCCGCCGGCACACGGCGGCTGTGCGAGGCGGCCGCGGTCGCCGCCGTGCCGCCGCGCCTGGTGTACTGCTCGTCGCTGGCCGCCTCCGGCCCCGGGCGGCGGCGTCACGAGGACGCGCCGCCGGAGCCGGTCTCCGCGTACGGGCGCAGCAAGCTCGGCGGCGAGTGGGCGGTGCGGGACGCGGCGGACCGGCTGCCGGCCGTCGTGGTCCGGCCGCCGATCGTCTACGGCCCGGGTGACCCGGAGTTCCTGCCGCGGCTGGTGGCGGCGGTGCGTACGGGCCTGCTGCCCGCGGTCGGCCGGCCCGGGCCGCGGCACTACTCGCTGATCCACGTCGACGACCTGTGCAGGGCGCTGATCACCGCCGCCGACCCCGGCACGACGGACGTGGGCACGTACCACGTCTGCGACGGCACCGAGCACCGCTGGGAGGACATCGGCGCCGCCGTGGCGGCCGCGCTCGGGCGCCGGGCGCCGCGGGTGGTGCACATCCCCGGGCCGCTGGCCATGGCCGCGGCACGGCTGTTCGGCAGCTCGTCGGCGCTCAACCCCGACAAGGTCGCCGAAGCGCTGCACCCCGCGTGGACCTGCGCCCCCGGCGGCCGCCTCCCGTACCGGCCCGCCGTCACGCTGCCCGAGGGGCTGCGCGGCGCCCTGAAGCGCTGACCGCCCCGCCAGGAACCCCACCAGGAACCCCGGAAGGGGGAGCACCCCCATGCGCCGCCGACTGTCCCCGTACGAACGCGTCATCTGGGCCGCGGGCGAGCGGCTCCCGGTCAACATCGCCGCCGTGGCCCGGGTCGAGGGCCGCACCACGCCCGGGCGCGTGCGCGCGGCCGTGGCGTCCGTGCGCCGCCGCCACCCCCTGCTCGGCGTCCGCATCGCCGACCCGGGGCCGTGGCAGGGGCGGCTCACCACGGCCGGGGTGCCGGACCCGGGGGTGCGGGTGGTCCCGGACGCCGGTGCGGGCGCCTGGTCCCGCGTGGTGGAGGAGGAGCTCCAGCGGCCCTTCGACACCCGTACGGGTCCCCTCGCCCGCTTCGTGCTCGTCGACGCGGGCGAGGCCTTCGACCTCGTCACCGTCTACCACCACCTGGTGGCCGACGCCGTCTCCGCTGGCGTCGTCATGCGCGACCTGCTGACCCACCTCGGGGGGCCCGATCCGGCGGGCACCCCCCTGCCCGGCCCGGCACGGCCGCCCGGCGCACACCGGAGGGCCGCGGCGGAAGCGTCGGACGCGTCGGACGCGGGCCCGGTGCCGGTGCTGGCGGCACCCGCGGACGAGCTGATCCCCGGCCCCCGCGCCCACCCCGGGGACCTGCTGAAGACCGCCCGCGCGCTGGGCGGGCCCGTACGGCCGCCCTACCCCTCGGACGGGCGGCTCGCCTACCACGCGTGGTCACTGGAGCGCGAGGAGACGGAGCTGCTGCTCAAGCGGTGCCGGGCGCAGGGCGCGACGCTGCAGGCCGCCCTGTGCGCGGCCTTCGCACGGGCCGCCGCGCCCGGCCGCCCGGCGCGGATCGCGGTCGCGGCGGACCTGCGCCGGGTGCTGGAACCGTCGCCCGGTGAGGCCATGGGCCTGTACGCGGCGAGCTTCGTGGTCCCCGTGGACGGCGGCACCGACGACCTGTGGGCTGCCGCGCGCGCCGCGCGGGCCGGGATCCACGCCCGGCTCACCCCGGAGGAGCTGCGGCCGCTCGTGCGCGTCTTCCGGCTGACCTCGTTCCTGCCGCACCGCGCCGTCGGCGCCCTCCTGCGGCGCGGCGAGACGCGCGGCCCCCGGTTCGACGTGTCGGTGAGCAACACGCGCCTGGACCTTCCCGGGACGTACGGGCCGCTGCGGCTGGCCGCCGTCCACGGGGCCGCGCACACCAGCCTGTCCGGGGCGCCGCTGGTGATCGTGGTGGGGCTGGGCGGGCGGCTGTTCCTGAGCGTGACGTCCACGGTGGGCGAGGAGGCCGCCGACCTGTGCCGGCGCGCCATGGACCACCTCCTGTCCGCCGGGTGAGGCCCGCCGACGGATAGCCGCGGGCTCAGCGGGTATCGGAAGGACGTGGCACGCACCGTGGGAGTGGAAGAAGAGCTTCTCCTGGTGGACGCGCGGTCCGGGGAACCGCGCGCGGTGGCCGACGCGGTGCTGGACGGCGGCCCCTGGCCCCGGGAACTGGTGGCCGAGCTGCAGCAACAGCAGCTCGAACTGAACAGCTCCCCCTGCGTCACCCTGGACCAGCTCCGGGAGGAGCTGCGCTCCTGGCGCCGCCGGGCGGCCGGGCTCGCCCGCTCGGAGGGCGTCGCGGTGGCGGCGCTGGGGACCTCCCCGATGGCGGTGCCGCCCCGGCTCACCCCCAGGGGCCGCTACCGCAGGATGGCCCAGTCCTTCGGCCTCACCGCGCAGGAGACCCTGACCTGCGGCTGTCACGTCCACGTGGGGGTCGAGTCGGACGAGGAGGGCGTGGCCGTCGTCGACCGCATCCGCCCCTGGCTGCCGCCGTTGCTGGCGCTCAGCTCCAACTCGCCGCTCTGGCAGGGCGCCGACACGGGGTACGCGAGCTACCGCTACCAGGTCTTCGGCCGCTGGCCCACCGCCGGGCCGACCCGCGGCTTCGGCTCCGCCGAGGGGTACCGCGCCGCGGTGTCGCGGCTGCTGGCCACGGGGATCCTGCTCGACCAGGGCATGCTCTACTTCGACGCCCGGCTGTCGGCGAAGTTCCCCACGGTGGAGGTGCGCGTCTGCGACGTGTGCCCGGAGTACCAGGACGCGGTGGTGCTGGCCGCGCTGGTGCGCGGCCTGGTCGAGACCGCCGCCCGCGAGTGGGCCGACGGGTGCCCCGCGCCCGGCGACGACGTGTCCCTGCTCCGGCTCGCCTCATGGCGGGCCAGCCGCTCCGGGCTGGACGGCGCCCTGCTCCATCCGCGTACCTTCCGTCCGGCGAGCGCGCACGACGTCGTCGAGTCCCTGGTCGCCCACGTCGAGGACGCCCTGAAGGACGCTGGCGACCTGTACACCGTCCGCGCCGGCGTGGACCGCCTGACCTCCCAGGGCTCCGGCGCCCGCCGGCAGCGCCAGGTGTACGCGCACGGCGGCGCCGCCGCGGTCCTGCGGGACGCGGTCCGCCGCACCGCGGCGTGACCACGCACCGGCGAGCGCACCACGCGGGCGGATCGCCGCGGACTCAGGAGCGGGGCATCGGCTCCACCCATCGGGCCCGCCAGGCGGGCGGGGCGAACGCGTCCGCGAAGTACTGGGTCTCGTGCGCGACCTTGCCGTCGCGGAATTCCATGATGCTGATGGTCGGTGTCGGTTTCCCGTCGTAGGCGATCTCGTACTCGGTGATCCAAAGATCCCCGCTGCCGAGGATCCGGCGGATGGTGAAGTCGAGCTTGGCGGGGTGACCCGAGCGCAGTGCCTGGAGATTGCGCCGGCCATGGATGCGCTCACCCGACTGGGGATAGTCCGTGATCACGTCGTCGTGATAGATCTCGTGCTCGATGTCCTGGTCCCCGGCGGCGGACGCTGCCCAGTGCCGGTCCAGCGCCTGTCGGATACCGCGGTCTTCCATCGCGCCCCTCCGGCTGCGGAATCGTCGGATGATCCATGGACGGCCTCGACGAGGCCCCGAGGCCGCCACGAGGTGTGGGCTCTGCACCGATCGTAAGCGGCCTGGGGCGCCGGTTCTCATCGGCCGCGAAGCCTGCTCCGCCGTACCCCGGAGTGAGCGGCCGGTCACGGGCGGCGCGCTATCCTGCCGCGACGCCGGCAACGGGGATCGGGGGCGGCTGATGACGGACGCGCGCGCGGCCGTGGACCGCATGCTGAGGCGCTTCGCGCTGGCGGAGCCGCCGGGCACCGGCCGCCTCGTCGACGGCGCCGGACCGGCGCCCGGGAGCCTGCTGCGGGCGGCGGAGGACCTGTTGCGGGAGTCCTGGCGGGGCGAGGACGGCCGCGCCCCGGCCGCCGCCGCCCTCGCGCTGATCGTGCTGGGCCTGGACACGGCGCCCCGCGACCATCCGCTGCGCGCCCGGCTCGTCCTGCACCTGCAACTGGCCGACCGCACCCTGGCGCACCTGCACGGCGACTTCCGCACCGCGCCCGAGGTCCGCCACCACCTGGGGGCGCAGACCCAGCACCGCTCGCCCGACGACCTCGTGGCCGTCGCCGCCCGCTACCCGTCCGGCCCCGCCCAGCAGCCGTTCCATCCCGCGGACCCCTTGGAGGGCGGGGCGGCGGCGCTGCTGGCGACGCTGCCTGCGGACGACCTGTGCCGTCCCGGGCTGCTCGCCCGGCTCGCGCACTGCGCGCTGATCCGCTACGAGTGCGGGGCCACGGACGAGTTGCCTGCGCTGTGGGCGCGTGCCCGGGAGGCCTTCGCCGCGGTCACCCCCGGGCACGTCGACGCCCCGGACGCGGGCCGGGTGGCGGTGCTCGCCGGGATCGCCTGGGTCCGGGCCCACCCGCGGGACCGGGAGGCGGTGGACGTCGCCGTGCGGGGCGGGCGGCTGGCGCTGGCCGCGGCGAGCGGGCGCACCATGGGCGGGCTCCGGGACCGGCACGAGATGCGCAGCGTCCACTTCGCGCTGGCGGCGGCGCTGATGTGCACGCTGCCCTGGGCGCCGGCCCGCGCGACGATCGACGAGGCGATGGGCCACCTGGAGGCGTACCGGGCCGAGGGCCTGCCGGACGACAACGGGACCTACGAGGTGAACCGGGCCTCGCTGCTGGCCGCCCGCGCGGTCGTGGACTGGGAGGCCGCGGACGCCGCCGAGGCCGAGCGAATGCTGCGCGCGCTCGTGGAGCGGCTGCCACCGGGCCATCCACTGCTGCCGCACGTCGCCGAGAAGGCCGCCGCGGTGGGCGAACTCCGCGGCAGGATGCGGCTCGTACCGCGCGCCCTCGGCTCGGTGGCGACCCGGTTCCTGCCGATGATGGTGCGGTTCGCGCCCGCGCTGCCGCCGGTGCAGCTGCGGTCGGCCCTGCCGCCGGACGGCTTCCCCACCGACCCCGTCACCCCCGCCCCCCCCCCCCCCCCCGCAC
>NZ_JARAVO010000146.1:0-23696 GCF_033792805.1 Streptomyces sp. PA03-1a | reverse complement strand
GGGAGGTGCAGCGGGAGCGGCGGACCCAGCGTCAGCGGGAGGCTGCGTCGGCAGCGCCGCCGGGACCGGGCCGGCCTCGTTCTCGGTGCTCACGGCTGTTCTCCTCGGATATGCGTTGTATGCCGTGCGTACGGTTACGGCTACGGTACGTACGACGACCGTCGTGATGGACACAGCTTTTCCCACCGGGTGTCAGGCCGCCGTAAGCAGCGGCCGTTCCCGGCCCGGCGGATGGCACGATAGCCCGGTGACTGATCTCCGCGCGATCCAGGTCGTGGCTCACCGGGGAGCGTCCGAGGACGCCCCGGAGCACACGCTCGCCGCCTACCGGAAGGCGATCGAGGACGGCGCGGACGCCCTGGAGTGCGACGTACGCCTCACCGCCGACGGCACGCTGGTCTGTGTGCACGACCGCCGGGTGAACCGCACCTCCAACGGGCGGGGCGCGGTCTCCGCGCTGGAGCTCGCGGACCTGAGGACCCTGGACTTCGGCAGCTGGAAGGCGCAGCCGGGTGCCGGAGGGGCCGGCAGGGCCGGCGGGACGCGGCGGTGGCGCCCGTCCGCGGAGCTGCGTTCCCTCCTCGACGCCGACGCCGAGGCCCCCGACCGCACCGACGGCGACCCGGACGAGCTCAGCCGCGTCCTGACCCTGGAGCAGTTGCTGGAGCTGGTCGCGGACACCGGCCGCCGGGTGGAGCTGGCGATCGAGACCAAGCACCCCACGCGCTGGGCGGGGCAGGTCGAGGAACGGCTGGTGGAGCTGCTGGACCGGTTCGGGATGCTGTGGCCCGAGCCGGGCGAGCCGTCCCGGGTCCGTGTCATGAGCTTCTCCTCCCGTTCCCTGCGCCGGATCCGGATGGCCTCGCGCGACCTGCCGACCGTCTTCCTGATGCAGTACGTACTGCCCAGGCACCGCGACGGCCGGCTGCCGGCCGGGGTGGGGATCGCCGGGCCGGGCATCCGCATCCTGCGCGCCAACCCGGGGTATGTGGAACGGCTGCACGAGGCGGGGCACCGGGTCCACGTGTGGACGGTGAACGAACCCGAGGACGTCGAACTCTGCGTGCGACTGGGCGTCGACGCCGTCATCACCAACCGTCCGCGGCAGGTTCTGGCCCAACTCGGGCGCTGCTGAAGGGAATACGGACTCCCTCCCTCCCCGGGTGGTGTGCACCGGCGCGTTCGGAACCTGTTCGATCGTTGTGTGTGCCCCAAGAGATCGCAGTTGGCCGGTTTCCGGCCCAGAACGAGAGGGCATCCATCCCGTGGCGTGGGGTGAAGGAGGTCTCGGGGGTGGCGTTGGTGGTGGCCCAGGAGGTGCCGACGTCCTCGACCATGGCCCTGCCTCATGGTCCGGCGGGCGTGGCCGAGGCGCGGCGCAGGCTGCGCAAGGAACTGTGTGCGTACGGGGTCGCGGAGCCGGTCGTCGACGACGCCGTGCTCATCCTGTCGGAACTGCTCAGCAACTCCTGCCGGCACGCCCGGCCGCTGGGCGAGGACGCGCCGTCCTCGGGCGGCAGCGGCATCAGGGCCGCCTGGAGGATCGACGAGGACGGGTTGCTGACCGTGGAGGTCACCGACGGCGGCGGGCCCACCCGCCCGCTTCCGGCCAGTCCCTCGCTCACCGCCCGCGGCGGCCGCGGGCTCGGCATCGTGCGGAACCTGTCGCTGCGCTGGGGCGTGCGCGACGCCCCCGGCGAGGTCACGGTGTGGGCGATGCTCGCGGTGCGCAGCCGGCACGCGCGGCGCGACGACCTCGTGCCCCAGCTCGACATCCCGATCGACTTCGCGGACCCCTTCGACGACCTCCCCTAGCCCCCGCAGGGGAGTTGCCCGGCCTCCACGGGCGCGACCTCCGATGAGGGCGGACGGCGTGGCGCTAGGCTCACGGCCGGAACACCGCCGTTACCGGGAGAGATCGAGCCATGGCGAAGAAGCGCCCGACGAAGACGAAGGCCCCTGCCCGCCCGCAGATCACCGACGGGGAGATCCCCGTCGTCGGGGCCCGGGAACCCTGCCCGTGCGGCTCGGGACGGCGTTACAAGGCGTGCCACGGCCGTGAGGCGGCGCACGCGGTGACGGAGCTGGTGCGACGGCCGTTCGAGGGCCTGCCGGCCGAGTGCGACTGGGTGGCGCTGCGCGAGCTGGTGCCCGCCGCCACGGCCGAGTTGACGCTCAAGGACCCGCTGCCCGAGGGTGTGCCGTCCGTCACGCTGGCGACCGTGCTGCCGATGGCGTGGCCGGGGCTGCGCCGTGACACCGGCACGGTGCTGCTGGGCCTGCAGAACGACACCGCGTCCGGGGACATCAGCCGGGACCTGGCCGACACCCTGCTGCGCGCGCTGCAGGCGGAGCCGGGCAACCCGGTGGGCGGGGAGCGCCCGGCGCCCGAGGGTCCCCGGCTGCAGGACCTGCTGGACCTGGACGCCGCGTTCGAGCCCGTGGTGCACACCGGTTTCGAGTTCTGGCTGGAGGACGCGGAGTCCGCCACCGGCGAGGTCGCCGCCTCGCTGGAGCGAGCGAACGCGGCCGTGATCCCGACCGTGCGGCTGACCGGTGTCGACGCGGCGTACTGGTGCGAGACCCCGGAGAAGAACCACCTGCGCTGGGTCATGCCGCACCCGGAGGAGCAGTTGCTGGACGCGCTGGCCCGGCTGCACGCCGCGGGCGCCTCGTCGCTGGGCGAGGGCACGCGGCTGGTGGGCTCGTTCCGGGCGCACGGGCTGGTCGTCCCGGTGTGGGACCTGCCGACGGGCGTCTCGGCGGACGAGGTCGAGAAGCCGGCGGCGGCCTTCGGCGAGCGGCTGGCCGAGGTGCTGGAGCGGACGACCCCGCTGACGGCGGAGGAGCGACGGGCGCGCAGCGGCTTCACCAACCGGCAGATCACCCTGAGCTGACCGGTCTCCCGTGCCGGTAGCCGCAGTTCAGGCCATGATCGCGTCCGGGTGATCCTGGTCACAGCCGTTGCCGGCCGGGCCCGGAACCCGGGCCGGAACCCGTACCCCGGATTTGCGTACGGGCGAAGTCTTGTTACCGTTTAAACAGTCCGGTCGCTGGTGCATCCCCCGTCGCCAGCGACCGGACGTTTCCATGCTCGGGTCAGTACGCGGATCCGCTGCGCAGCAACGGGCGTTCCCCGCCCCGCTCGGCGATCTCCGCCACCGCCGTGTACGGCTCCGCCGCCCCCGCCACCGTCGGCTCGCGCGGCGTCTCGCAGCTCCCGCTCCCCGCGTCCGCGGTGATGACGCACCGCGCCTGTACGGTCCGGCCGTCGGGCCGCATGAGGCTCAGCACCCCGTCCAGGGGCCGCCCCGTGGCGTTGCTGTAGTACGTGCGCGCCCAGGTGTCGCCGTCCTCGTCGATGGTGCAGGTCTGCACCCGCAGGCCTTCCGCGGAGGTGAGTTGGGGACCGCAGGATGCGGTCTGGCGTTCGGATCCGGCCAGCTTCGGCAGGGAGTCGAAGACATCGGGACCGCTTGACAAGGGCTTGTCGTCCGTGAGCGCCGTCGTGACGTCCACGGGCACCGCGGGGAGGACGGGCCCGGCGGTGGCGCCGGTCAGGGGCAGCATCGCGGCGACGGCCACGACCGTGGCGAGGGCGGCCATCCGCAGGTTCGGCGCACGCATCATGCACAGAACATAGCGGGAGAAACGGACATGGAGCGGGGGCCGTTGCCCGTTCGCAGGGCAACGGCCCCCGCTCCTACCCGAACGAGTGACGACCGACGGGGACGGCGACCGTCACGCACTTCCCGCGGGACCCGTCACCGGGACCCGTTCAGTACGAGAGCCGGCTGCCGTCCGGCGCCGTGCGGCCCGCCTGCACCAAGGTGTCGACGATCACCCGCACGCTGGGCAGCCACGGCGCCCGGTCTCCCGGGTCCACCACCGGCCGCCGGACCCAGCGCGCCCCGGCGGTGCCGTCGGAACCGTCGGATCCGACCGGCGAGGGCGGCAGGACGAGGTAGCCGCCCTCGCCGTGGTACCGCAACGAGGTCGGCACCCATTCGTGGCGGTCGAGCAACTCGCCCAGTTCCTCCAGGGAGTACGGCTCCACCAGGACCGCGAAGCGCGTGGGGGTGGCCACGACCGGGCCGGTGCGCACCCCCAGCTTGTCGAAAACGCCCAGCGCCCGCGCTCCCGCGACCGCCGGCAGGCTCACCGCCGAGACCCGGTCGCCCGTGGCGAGCACGAGCGGCTGGTCCGGCCGCCGCGTCCACCACCAGCGGACCATCCGTGGATCGCGGGTCGCCGCGAGGAGGCCCGGATCGTGCGGATGGGCGCCCGGCACCGGACAGTCGGGCCGCAGACAGGCGCATCCGCCCCGCGCGTCCGTACCGGCTCCGGGCACCACGGGCCATTGCCACCGCTCGGCGCAGGTGAGCGCCGCACGCAGCAGCTCCGGACTGCTCTTGCGTCGCTTTCCGAGGATCTCGCGCATCTGCGCTCGTTCCTTTCCGTTGGCGCTCAGGGATCTGCCCATGACACAACGTAATCTGGAACACACCGCTTACGAGGCAGCGCATCACGTCTCGAGCCGAGCGTGGAACGTGGCGGGGGGTGGCGCACACTGGCGCTTGTTCGTCCTGCGGAGTGCTGGGAACTGCTGCGTGTGCTTGCGATTGCTGCTGTGTGCGGTCCCGCTGGCTGTGCAACACCCCGCCATGGGGGGGAGGGTCGGCCGTCTCCGTCTATGACGCCCTGGCAGGGCGCCGGGTTCCTGCGGCCGCCGACTCCCATCCCTTACGTACCCGCTGCGATGGATATGACGCGCTGTCGAACCCCTTCAGTCGACAACTAATTGTGGCACGCGGTGCCCTTTTTCGGCCATAGTCCTGCATCTCCTCGGACGCGCCGACACCAGCCCTTCCACCTGGGCAATCCTGGACACACCCACGAGTAGGCGGTACAAGGTAATCCATTGATAGCGGCGCAGCACGAGCTTGGGGGTTTGCGATGCTATTGACAGAAATGCGCTGCTCTGCGGAGCCGACGCCGCGTCACGACGAAGAGCGTGAAAGCCGGCGGCCATGAGCGCCGCGCGCCTACCGAAAGTGGCCGGAATCGACCCACCCATTCCGACACCGGCGCACACTTCCTCCCCCGCGGTCGAACAACAATCCCATCCGGCCCCCCCGGACGCACACTCCGGGGCGCCGGATCCGGTCGACCAACTCACCGCGGCCCAGGACCGGATGGCCTCCTGGATCTCCGACCTGACCACCCTGCACGAGCTCACCGAGCGGCTGGCCAGGACCGCGACCCTGCAGGAAGCGCTGCACGAACTGCTGCGCGCCGGCGGCACCTTGGTCGGTGCGCGACGCGGTCTGGCCGCCGTCTCCCCCGTCGACCGGCTCGGTCCGGCCACCGTCGTGGGCCTCGGTCTCGGCCCGGCCGAACTCGGCGCGCTGGAGACCGTCCCGCTGCCCGCCGCACCCGAGGCGGTGCCGGCGGAGGAGATCCACACCGACCTGTGCCGCGAGCCCGGACTCGGCCCGCGCCACCGCGAGGTCGCCCTGCGGCTCGGCTTCGGCGCCAGTTACGCCCTCCGGCTGGCCGCGGACTCCGCAGGCCGGCTGGGCTCGGCCCTGTGGTTCTACGACGAGCCGGCCGAACCCGGCGAACGCCAGCGCCACCTCATCGGCCTGTACTGCCGCCACGCCACCGAGCACCTCGCCCGGCTGCTCGAACTCGACCGCAGCCGCGCCACCGTCGCCACGCTCCGCCAGGAGCTGCTGCCGACCCGGCTGCCCCGGGTCCCCGGGGTCCGTCTGGCGCTGCGGCACCGCCCGGCCGCGGGGGGCGGCGGCGACTGGTACGACGCCCTCCCGCTGCCCGAGGGCGCGCTGGGGCTGTCGGTCGGCGGCGTGAGCGGCGGCGGCATGAGCGCGGTCGCCGCGATGGGGCGGCTGCGGGCCTCCCTGCGGGCGTACGCGGTGATGGAGGGCGAGGACCCGGTCGCGGTCCTGTCCGACCTCGAGCTGCTGCTGCGGCTGACCGAGCCCGCCCGGTCGGCGACGGCCCTGTTCGCCTACGCCGAGCCGGCCTCCCGGAAGGTCGTGGTCGCCGGGGCCGGGCACTGTCCCCCGCTGATCGTCGGCGGGCACCGGGTCGAGTACGTGGAGACCTCGCTGTCCGCGCCACTGGGCATGCTCAGCTGCTGGGAGGCGCCCAGCGTCGAGTTCCGGGCGCTGGCCGGGGAGACCCTGCTGCTCTACACCGACGGCCTGCTGCACCGCACCGGCGATCCCGTCGACCGTGCCTTCGCCCGCCTGCACGCGGCCGCGGCGTCCGCCCCGCGGACCGCCCGGGACGACCCGGCGCAGCTGGTGGAGCACGTCCTGCACACCATGCTCCCGGGCGACCGTGAGGACCCCCACCCGACCGAGGACGTCGTCCTGCTCGCCGCCCGCTTCGACTGACCACCGGCTGGACCGCCGCCGGTCCTCCCCGCGCACCCACTTACGATGGGGTGGTCTACTGCGAGGAGGCATGACGTGGCCGAGGACCGCGCTCCGGAGACCCCGGAAGGCGACGAGCCCATCAAGCAGCGGAAGAACGGCCTGTACCCGGCCGTCTCCGACGAGCTCACCGAGGTGATGAAGTCCGGCTGGGCCGACACCGAACTGCGCGACCTGCAGCCGATCGAGCAGGCACCGTACGCCGCCAAGCGGCGCGCGGCGCTGTCCGCGCGCTTCCCCGGCGAGCGGCTGGTGGTCCCGGCCGGCAACCTGCGCACCCGCGCCAACGACACGGACTACCCCTTCCGTGCCGCCAGCGAGTACGTGCACCTCACCGGCGACCAGACCCAGGACGCCGTGCTGGTCCTGGAGCCCAACGGTGACGGATCTCACGACGCGACCGCCTACCTGCTCCCCCGCTCCTCCCGGGAGAACGGCGAGTTCTGGCTGGACGGCCAGGGCGAGCTGTGGACCGGCCGCCGCCACAGCCTGGCCGAGGGCGAGGTCCTGCTGGGCCTGCCGTGCGCCGACGTCCGCAAGGTCGCCGACGTGCTGCGCGGCGCCACCGGCCCGGTCCGGGTCGTCCGCGGCTACGACGCCGGCATCGAGGCCGCGCTGACCGACAAGGTCACCGCCGAGCGCGACGCCGAGCTGAAGGAGTTCCTGTCCGAGCTGCGGCTGGTCAAGGACGAGTGGGAGATCGGCGAGCTGCAGAAGGCCTGCGACTCCACCGCGCGCGGTTTCGAGGACGTCGTCCGGGTCCTGGACAAGGCCGAGGCGACCTCCGAGCGCTACGTCGAGGGAACGTTCTTCCTGCGCGCCCGCGTCGAGGGCAACGACGTCGGCTACGGCTCCATCTGCGCGTCCGGCCCGCACGCCACCACCCTGCACTGGGTCCGCAACGACGGCCCGGTCCGCTCCGGCGACCTGCTGCTGCTCGACGCCGGCGTGGAGACGCACAGCCTCTACACCGCCGACGTCACGCGCACGCTGCCCGTCAACGGCACGTACAGCGACATCCAGCGGAAGATCTACGACGCCGTGTACGAGGCGCAGGAGGTCGGCATCGCCGCCGTCCGCCCGGGCGCCGCCTACCGCGACTTCCACGATGCCGCCCAGCGCGTGCTCACCGAGAAGCTCGTCGAGTGGGGCCTGGTCGAAGGCCCGGTCGACCGCGTCCTCGAACTCGGCCTGCAGCGCCGCTGGACCCTCCACGGCACCGGCCACATGCTGGGCCTGGACGTCCACGACTGCGCCGCCGCCCGCACGGAGACCTACGTCAACGGCACGCTGGAGCCGGGCGTGGTCCTCACGGTCGAGCCCGGCCTGTACTTCCAGGCCGACGACCTGACCGTGCCGGAGGAGTACCGGGGCATCGGCGTCCGCATCGAGGACGACATCCTCGTCACCGAGGACGGCAACCGGAACCTCAGCGACGGCCTGCCGCGCCGCTCCGACGAGGTCGAGCGCTGGATGGCCGCCCTCAAGGGCTGACCCCCGCCGCCCGGACCGACGGCCGGGGCCCCACGGACCTCCGTGGGGCCCCGGCCTCCGTGCGTCAGGAGACCTTGAGCAGCGAGTCGTCCCGCCACTTGAGGATCTTGTCGAAGCTGACCACCGCCCCGTGCCCGGGACGGTTGTGGAAGTGGACGTGGTCCACCAGCGCCTCGATCAGGAACAGCCCGCGCCCGTGCTCGGCGTGCTGGTCCTTCTTCGCCAGCGGACGTACGGAGTGGTGCGTACGGCGCAGGTCCGGGGCGAAGCCCGGGCCGGAGTCCGCCACCTCGATGCGGCAGCGGTCGCCCTCGATGCGGGCCGTCACCCGGTACTCGCCGTGGGCGGCGTGCTCAACGGCGTTGGCACAGGCCTCGGTGAGGGCGACCGACAGGTCGTAGGAGATGTCGGGGTCCACCCCGGCGGTCTCCATCGTCCCCAGCAGGAGCCGGCGGGCGAGCGGAACGCTCGCAGCCTCGCGCCGCAAGTGGAGGGACCACCAGATGCTCATGCTCAGCCTCCTGGCTGCGGCTCGACATACCGATACGTATTGCCCCGAAACACGGTCGGTAAGCGTGGCGTTGACGTGATGCCAGCCATACGGCGGATGCCGTCGCTCCTCAGGCGGGTGTAGGAACGGTGCCGGACGCCATAGCACAGACCGGCGTGTTCCGGGACCCGCCGTTCGCAAGGCGGGCCCGCGGTGAGAGGATGACGCCCGTCATGTCTACCCCCGTGCGCGCCGGCGCCGATCTGCGACTGCTGCGGGCCGCGGTGTTCACCGCGGTCTGCGTCGTGTTGTCCGCGGGGGCGCACATGCTGGCGTCGGGGCACGGGGTGCCCGGCTGGACGCTGGCGGTGGGCTGGCTGGTCGTCTTCGCGGTCGTCGCCCCGCTCGCCGGGCGGGAGCGCTCGATGCCCGCCATCGCGACCGGGCTCACGGGCGGACAACTCGTGCTGCACGTGCTGTTCAACGTGGGCGGGGTCTGCGGTGCCGGCGGGATAGCCGAGATCGCCGGGCGGCTGCTCTGCGACGAACGGGCGGCGGCGCTCCGCTCCCACGCGCACTCCGCGGCCGGGACGGGCCACATGGTGGGCATGCCCGCGATGCCCGGCATGCCCTCCGCGGCCACCGAGAGCACGATGCTCTCCTACAGCCTCCCCATGCTGCTCGGGCACGTGGTCGCCGCGGTGACCGCCGGCTGGCTGCTGCGCCGCGGCGAGGCCGCGCTGTGGCGGCTGGTCGCCCTGTCGGCCCGCGGGCTGGCCGAACTGTCGGGCGGCGCCCTGCGCCACGCCGTCGCGCTCGTACGCCTCCTGCTGACGGGCAGCCCGGCCGCGCCGCGCGCCGTCCTCGCCCCGAGCCGCACCGGCGGCTCCACCCGCGTGCCGCGCACGGTGCTGCTGCGGCACAGCCTGGCCCGGCGCGGTCCGCCGGCGTACGCCCTCGCGGCCTGAACGCGACCCGCTCCACCGACGTACGAGGGCGGAGTCGCGCGCGCCGCACGCGTGCCATCCGTCACCCTCCCTCCGTCACCGTGGAGTCTCCGCATCATGAACACCGTCATGCGCCGCGCCACCGCCCTCGCCGCCGTCACCGGGGCGGCCGTGCTCGCCACCGCCGTCCCCGCCTTCGCGCACGTGAGCGTCCAGCCCGGCAACGCCGCCAAGGGCGGCTACAGCACGGTCGCGTTCAAGGTCCCCAACGAGGACGACAAGGCCTCGACGATCAAGGTCGAGGTCAACCTGCCGGGCGACCACCCGATCGCCTCCGTCTCCACCCAGCCGGTGCCCGGCTGGACGGTGCAGATCACCAGGACCAAGCTCAAGACCCCGCTGAAGACCGGGCACGGCGACCTCACCGAGGCCGTCACGAAGATCACCTGGAGCGGCGGGAAGATCAAGCCCGGCGAGTTCCAGCAGTTCCCCGTCTCCCTGGGCCCGCTGCCCGAGGACACCGACCAGCTGGTCTTCAAGGCGCTCCAGACGTACGACAACAAGGAGGTCGTGCGCTGGATCGAGGAGCAGCAGGAGGGCCAGGAGGAGCCGGAGCACCCGGCGCCCGTGCTGACCCTGGCCGACGCCGCGGACGACGGCCACGGCCACGACGCCGCCACCTCGGACGACAAGAAGGACGACGCCAAGGCCGAGGCCGTCTCGGCGTCCGGCGACGGCGCCAACGAGAAGACCGCCTCCGCCGACGCCGGTGACACCACGGCCCGGGTGCTGGGCATCGTCGGCATCGTCGTGGGCGTGCTCGGCGTCGCCTTCGGCGTCGTGGCAGGCCGCCGTCGCGGCACGGGCACCCCGTCCGCCTGACGCACCATCGCCGGGGCGGCCGCCGCGCACGCACCGCGGCCGCCCCGGCGCCGCAACGAATTCCTGGGGAACCCCTGATGCGTACCACCCTCAGGGCGGCGGCCTCGGCCGCCGCCGTCGCCGCACTCGCCCTGACCCTCGCCGCCTGTGGCGGCCCGGACGGCGGGACGGACACCTCCGGCGCCGAACCGGTCGTCTCCGTCGAGGGGACACCGAAGGCCGCGACCGTCCTGGACACGCCGTTCGAGAAGCCGGACATGATCCTCACGGACACGCACGGCGCGACGTACGACTTCGTCGAGCGGACCAAGGGCCGGCCGACCCTGCTCTTCTTCGGCTACACCCACTGCCCGGACGTCTGCCCGACGACGATGAGCGACATCGCCATCGCCAAGTCGAAGCTGCCCGCGGCCGAGCAGGACGAGCTCGTCGTGGTCTTCGTGACCACCGACCCCGAACGCGACACCCCGCAGCGGCTCGGCGAGTGGCTGGGCGCGCAGGACAAGTCCTTCGTCGGCCTCACCGGTGACTTCGCCACGATCCAGGCGGGCGCGCGCTCGCTCGGCGTGGACGTGGAGAAGCCGGTGAAGGAGAAGGACGGCAGCATCACCGTGACGCACGGCGCCCAGGTCATCGCGTACTCGCCGAAGGACGACAAGGCCCACGCGCTGTACATGTCGGGCACGACCTCCGAGGAGTTCGCCGCCGACCTGCCGAAGATCATCGCGGGGCGGACGCCGTGACCCTGCGGCGGATCCCCGTGGCGGCGGCCCTGGTGCTGCTCGGCGCCACGGCCTGCTCCGGGTCAACGGACGGCCCCGAACTGACGGTGAGCGGCGCCTACATCCCGCAGCCCGCGCTGGGGGACATGGCGGCCGGCTACTTCACCGTCAGCAACACCGGCGACCGGGACGCCCGGCTGACCTCCGTCACCAGCGACCTGTCCGGGGACATCACCCTGCACAGCACCGAGGACGACCGGATGCGCCGGGTGACCTCCTTCACGGTCCCGGCGGGCGGGCGGCTCACCCTCGCGCTCGGCGGCAACCACCTGATGCTGACGGACCTGGAGCACAAGCCCGCGGCCGGCGAGCAGGTCTCGTTGCAACTGCACTTCGACGACGCCGACACCATCGACGTACGGGTCCCGGTCAAGCCCGCGGGCTACCACCCGGGGGACTGAGGAGAGCGCCATGAGGGTGATGACGAAGTCCGCGCTGCGGCTGCTGGCCGTACCGCTCGCCGTGCTCGGCCTGCTGCTCGGCACCGCGGCGCCGGCGTCCGCGCACGCCGCGCTGGTCGGTTCCGACCCGGCCCAGGGCTCGGTCGTCAAGACCGCGCCAGCGCAGGTGCGGCTGTCCTTCTCCGAGGGTGTGCTGCTGTCGAGGGACTCCATCCGGGTCCTCGGCCCGGACGGCAAGCGTGCCGAGACCGGCGACGCGAACGACGGCGGCAGGGGGAGCACGACCGCGGCCGTCGCCCTGCGCCCCGGGCTCGGCGACGGCACGTACACCGTCGCGTGGAAGGTGGTCTCGGCCGACAGCCACCCGGTCGCAGGCGCCTTCACCTTCTCCATCGGCGCGCCCTCCAAGACCTCCGTCCAGCTGCCCGACCAGGAGGTGGGCGGGGGCGCCGTCGGCACCCTGTACGACATCGCCCGCTACGCCGCCTACCTCGGCTTCGCGCTGCTGGTCGGCGCCGCGTTCTTCATCGGCGTGTGCTGGCCGGACGGCGCGCGGACGCGGTCGATGCGGCGGCTGGTGGCCGCCGGCTGGGCCGCGATGGTCGCCGCGACGATACTGCTGCTGATGCTGCGCGCCCCCTACGCCAACGGGGGCGGGCTGGGCGACGCCTTCGACCTCGGCGGCGTACGGGACGTCCTGGACACCCGGCCCGGCGCGGCGCTGGTGTCCCGGCTGCTGCTGCTCGCCGCGGGCGCGGTCTTCATCGCCGTGCTCTTCGGCAGCTGGGCCAAGCGGGAGGACCCGGTCGAACGCCAGGACCTCGCCTGGGGCCTGGCCATCGGCGGCACGGTCGTGTCGGTCGGCCTGGCCGCGACGTGGGCCATGGCCGAGCACGCCTCGGTCGGCATCCAGGCCTCGGTGGCGATGCCCGTCGACATCGTGCACCTGCTGGCCATGGCCGTCTGGCTCGGCGGTCTCACCGCGCTGCTGGTCGCGCTGTGGGGCGGGCAGCGCGTGGAACGGGCGGTGGTGCAGCGCTTCTCGAAGATCGCCTTCGGGGCGGTGGTGACCCTGGTCGTCACCGGCGTGTACCAGTCCTGGCGCCAGCTCGGCTCCTGGGACGCGCTGGTGTCCACCGGCTACGGCCAGCTGCTGCTGGTCAAGATCGGCCTGGTCATCCTCCTGGTGGAGCTGGCCTGGCTGTCCCGCCGCTGGACCGCGCGGCTCGGCGACACGGCCGTCCGCGGCAAGACCGCCGTCGCCCAGCCGGTCGCCGTGGGACGGAAGGGCGGCGGGGGCGGGGGTGCCTCCGAGCGCGCCGAACAGCTGGCCCGCCAGCAGGCGGCGCTGGCCAAGGAGCGGGCCCGCAAGGACCGCGACGCCGACACCGAGCGCACGGGCCTGCGCAAGTCGGTGCTGGCGGAGGTGGCCGTCGCGGTCGTGGTGCTGGCCGTCACGACGCTGCTGACCGGCACCCAGCCGGGCAGGGCCGCCGAGGAGGGCGCCGCGCAGCAGCAGGCCTCCGCGCCGGTGTCCGAGGTGCCCGAACCGCTGGACGTGAGGATCCCGTTCGACACGGGCGGCACGAACGGCAAGGGCGAGGCGGAGGTGACCCTGGACCCGGGCGGCGTCGCCGAGAACGAGCTCCACCTGCTGGTCACCGCCCCCGACGGACGGGCCTTCGACGTCCCCGAGGTGCAGGTCTCCTTCACCCTGAAGTCCAAGAAGATCGGCCCCATCCCGGTGACGCTGGGCAAGATCGACACCGGTCACTGGAGTGCCGAGAACGTCCAGATCCCGGTCCCCGGGGAGTGGACGGTCGCCGTGACCGTCCGGACCTCGGACATCGACCAGGTCACCCGCACGAAGGTAGTGAAGATCGGCTCATGAACGACCGTCCTCAGGACCTCTCGCGGCGCCGTCTGCTCGGCACCGCCGGAGCGGCGGGCGCCGCGGGACTGCTCGTGGGCGGCACCTCGGGCGCCGTCACCGCGCACGCGACGCGGGACGAGGCCACCGCGCTGACCTCCGTCGGCGCCACGGCCGTCCCCTTCCACGGCCCCCACCAGGCCGGCATCACCACCCCGCTGCAGGCCCGCGGCCACCTGGTCGCCTTCGACCTGGCCGCGGGCGCCGGGCGCAAGGGCGCCGCGGCGCTGCTGCGCCGCTGGTCTGCGGCGGCCGAGGCGATGACCGAGGGCCGGGCCCCGTCGGGCGACAACCAGATCGCCCTGGACGCCGGGCCGTCCTCGCTCACCGTCACCTTCGGCTTCGGCCGCGGTTTCTTCGCCGGGACGGAGCTGACGGGGCGGATGCCGCAGGCGCTCGCCCCGCTGCCGGACTTCGCCTCCGACGCGCTCGACCGCGGGCGCAGCGACGGCGACCTGTGGATCCAGATCGGCTCCGACGACGCCCTGGTCGCCTTCCACGCCCTGCGCGTGCTGCAGAAGGAGGCCGCGGGCACGGCGACGCTGCGCTGGCAGATGAACGGCTTCAACCGCACCCCGGGCACGACCGCCGAGCCGCGCACCGCCCGCAACCTGATGGGCCAGGTCGACGGCTCCAACAACCCCCGGCCCTCCGACCCCGACTTCGACGCCCGCGTCTTCGTCCCCGCCTCCGGCTCCCCGCAGTGGATGGCGGGCGGCTCCTACGCGGTCGTCCGGCGCATCCGCATGCTGCTGGACACCTGGGACAACCTCCCCCGGGAGCGCCAGGAGAAGGTGATCGGGCGGCGCAAGGCGGACGGCGCCCCGCTGTCCGGCGGCACCGAGGCGAGCAGGCCCGACCTCGACAAGGTCGGCCCGGACGGCCGTACCTTCGCGATCGCCGCCGACGCGCACGTGCGCGTCGCCGCCCCGGCCTCCAACGGCGGCGCGGCGATGCTGCGGCGCGGGTACTCGTACCACGACGGCTACCGTGACGACGGCGCACCGGACGCCGGGCTGCTCTTCGTGGCCTGGCAGGCCGACCCGCTCAAGGGGTTCGTGCCGGTGCAGCGCAAACTCGACCGGGGCGACGGCCTGTCGCGCTTCCTGCGGCACGAGGCCAGCGGGCTCTTCGCGGTCCCGGGCGGCGCGGCACCGGGCGAGTACGTCGGCCAGCGGCTGCTGGAGTCCTGAGGCGGGACAGGCGGGACTTCGGCGGCAGGGCCTAGGCTGACAGACATGTCGCCGGCGAGCCGTTACACCTATCTCGGCCCTGAGGGCACCTTCACCGAGGCCGCGCTCCGGACGCTTCCGGAGGCCGCCACACGCGAGCTGGTACCGATGGTCTCGGTGCAGGCCGCGCTCGACGCGGTGCGCAGCGGGGAGGCCGCGGCCGCCCTGGTGCCCATCGAGAACTCGATGGAGGGCGGCATCACCGCGACCCTGGACGAACTGGCGGCGGGCACCCCGCTGATGATCTACCGCGAGGTGCTGCTGCACATCGCGTTCGCGCTGCTGGTGCGCCCGGGCACGGGTCTCGGGGACGTCAAGACGGTCACCGGTCACCCGGCAGCGCAGGTGCAGGTCCGCAAGTGGCTGACGGCGCACCTGCCGGACGCCGCGTGGGAGTCGGCGGCGTCGAACGCGGACGGCGCCCGGCTGGTGGCGGAGGGCCGGTACGACGCGGCGTTCGCGGGCGAGTTCGCGGCGCCGACGTACGGGCTGGAGCCGCTGGCCACGCAGATCCACGACGCGGCGAACGCCGAGACCCGTTTCGTGCTGGTCGGCCGTCCGGCCCGGCCGGTCGCGCCGACCGGCGCCGACAAGACCTCGGCGGTGTTCTGGCTGGGCGACGACCACCCCGGCGCGCTGCTGGAGCTGCTGCAGGAG
Organism: Streptomyces sp. PA03-1a; assembly: GCF_033792805.1. Taxonomy (NCBI): domain Bacteria; kingdom Bacillati; phylum Actinomycetota; class Actinomycetes; order Kitasatosporales; family Streptomycetaceae; genus Streptomyces; species Streptomyces sp. PA03-1a. The sequence continues at coordinate 8,420 of NZ_JARAVO010000146.1, read as the reverse complement.
TACGCGGTGCGCGGGGTGAACCTGATCCGCATCGAGTCGCGGCCGACCGGCGAGGGGATCGGCCGGTACTGCTTCTCGGTGGACTGCGAGGGGCACATCACCGAGCGCCGGGTCGGCGAGGCGCTGATGGGCCTGAAGCGGATCTGTCCGCAGGTGCGTTTCCTCGGCTCGTACCCGCGCGCGGACGAGGTGCCGCCGCAGCAGCGCAAGGGGACCACGGACGAGGAGTTCACGGCCGCGGCGGACTGGCTGGGGCGCGCCCTGGACGGGCGGGTCTGAGGCGCTCGCGCACCGCTTCCCGGGGGCCTTCGGTGAACAACCGGGGGCCCCTTCGGTTGTCCACCGCGTTATCCACAGGCCCTTGGTGCGGGCTGGGGATAAGTCGACAGAACAAGTCGCCCGAGGAACCGCCAGATCGACAAATCGGCACACTCGCGCCAACTGGTCCCACAGACCCCCAGGTCATCATTCGTCATCCCAATACCTTCGAACAACTCGATAGAGGGAAGAGTTCTCACTCGAAAGTGAGTGTTAGGAGGGTTTGAACCGGGAATCCATGCCCCCGCACCCACCCGGCGGAATGATCAGGTCCATCTTCCACAGCCCATCCACACCCGCTGTGGACAAGTGAGGGGGACACCTCTCCCCCCTGTGGATAACTCTCCGCTCCGGACCTGCCCCAACTGCCTTTGTCCACAGGGCACATGCCCTCGCCGGAGGGACGCGAAGAATTCGGTTGACGGTAACCGACCCGCCATTATCGGCCGTACGGCATTTCCCGCAGCCTGCTTTCGAAGCGGACATAACGCCCCATAAAGCACTTAACTTGTCGCGTCGGCACCCGGCGCACCGGTAGCCTGTTCCCGTGATTGACCTTCGCCTGCTTCGTGAGGACCCCGACCGTGTGCGCGCCTCCCAGCGCGCCCGTGGAGAGGACGTCGCACTCGTCGACGCCCTGCTCTCCGCAGACGAGCGGCGCAGGTCGTCCAGTACCCGCTTCGACGAGCTGCGCGCGGAGCAGAAGTCGCTGGGCAAGCTGGTCGGCAAGGCCCAGGGCGAGGAGCGGGCCGAGCTGCTGAAGCGGGCCGAGCAGCTCAAGGCCGCCGTGAAGTCCGCCGACGCCGAGCAGCACGAGGCCGCCGAGGAGGCGCACCGCCTGCTGCTGCAGCTCGGCAACATCGTCCACCCGGACGCCCCCGTCGGCGGCGAGGAGGACTTCGTCGTCAAGGAGGTCATCGGCAGCCCGCGCGACTTCGCGGCCGAGGGCTTCGAGCCCAAGGACCACATCGACCTCGGCGAGCTGCTCGGCGCCATCGACGTCGACCGCGGCGCCAAGGTCTCCGGCTCGCGCTTCTACTACCTGACCGGGCCCGGCGCCCTTCTGGAGCTGGCCCTGGTCAACGCGGCCATCGCGCAGGCCACCGCGGCCGGCTTCGTCCCGGTGCTGACCCCGACGCTGGTCAAGCCGGAGGCCATGGCGGGCACCGGCTACCTCGGCCAGGTCGAGGACGACGTGTACTACCTGGAGAAGGACGGCCTGTACCTGGTCGGCACCTCCGAGGTCCCGCTCGCCGCGTACCACATGGACGAGATCATCGAGGCGTCGAAGCTGCCGCTGCGCTACGCGGGCTTCTCGCCCTGCTACCGGCGCGAGGCGGGCTCGTACGGCAAGGACACCCGCGGCATCATCCGCGTCCACCAGTTCGACAAGGTGGAGATGTTCGTCTTCACCCGCCCCGAGGACGCCGAGGCCGAGCACGCCCGGCTGCTGGAGTGGGAGAAGCAGTGGCTGACCTCGCTCGAGCTGCCCTTCCGGGTGATCGAGCTGGCCTCCGGCGACCTCGGCTCCTCGGCGGCGCGCAAGTTCGACTGCGAGGCGTGGATCCCCACCCAGGGCAAGTACCGCGAGCTGACCTCGACCTCGAACACCACCGAGTTCCAGGCCCGCCGGCTCTCCGTGCGGCTGCGGGACGAGAACGGCACCCGCCCGCTGGCCACGCTCAACGGCACCCTGTGCGCCATCCCGCGCACCATCGTCGCCATCCTGGAGAACCACCAGCAGGCCGACGGCTCGGTCCGCGTCCCCGAGGTGCTGCGCCCGTACCTGGGCGGCCGTGAGGTGCTGGAGCCGGTAGCCAAGTGACCGCCCCGCTCCCCTACCGTCTGATCGCGACGGACCTCGACGGCACGCTGCTCGGCCCCGACCACACCGTCTCCGGACGTTCGCGCGAGGCGCTCGCCGCGGCCACCGCGGCGGGTGCCGATCACATCGTCGTCACCGGCCGCCCGGTGGCCCGTACGGTCCACGTCCTGGAGGACCTGGGCTACCAGGGCCTGGCCGTCTGCATGCAGGGCGCGCAGGTCTACCACGCGGGCGAGCGACGGCTGCTGACCTCGGTCACGCTGGACCGGCAGACCGCCCGGACGGCGCTGGCCAAGATCGAGGCGGAGACCGGCCCGCTGGCCGTGGCGGCGGCGCTCGACGGCATCGACGGCGACATCGTGCTCGGCCCCGGCTACCGGCTGTTCGACTCGGAGCTGCCGGTGGGCGGCGAGGTGGACGACGTGGAGGGGCTGTGGGCGTCGCCCGTCAGCAAGCTCTACGTCCAGCATCCGCGACTGGGCGACGACGAGCTCGCGCACGCGGCGACCACGGCCGCCGGCGGCCTGGTCAGCGCCGTGATGTCCGGTACGGGCATCGTGGAGCTGCTGCCGCTGGGGCTGTCCAAGGCCCGGGGGCTGTCGCTGGCCGCCCGTCGGCTGGGTGTGACGGCCGCCGAGACCGTCGCCTTCGGTGACATGCCCAACGACCTGCCGATGTTCGAGTGGGCGGCCCACGGCGTCGCGATGGGCAACGCCCACCCGCTGCTGAAGGCGGCCGCCGACGAGGTCACGGCCTCCAACGGCGAGGACGGGATCGCCCTGGTCCTGGAGCGGCTCTTCCCCGGGGCGTGAGCCCGCGGCACGCGAGGCCGATCAGCAGGGCGATGACGTGCCCGAGGTCGGTGTAGGTGCGGCCCGGTGTGACCAGGGGGTACGCGAAGAAGCCCGCGGCGGCGAGCAGGTAGGGCAGCCGCCAGGGCGGTCGTACCCGGTGGGTGAGCACGCCGATGGCCCCGGCCAGCCCGTAGCTGACGCCGATGTCGACGGTGTGGGCGAGCGAGGCCGGCAGCCGGTCCGCGTGGATGCCGAGCAGCACGGCCTGCTGGCTGAGGACGCTCGCCCCGACGTGGGCCAGGGCCACGACGCCGAGCCAGCGCCGGGTGCCCAGCCAGCGCTCGGCGGGGGCGTGGACGGCCTCGAAGCAGAGCGCGTACAGCCCGAAGGCCGCCGGGGACTCGGTCCACAGCGCGCTGCCGACCAGCGCCCGCACCGGCTGGGAGCCGAGCTCCGCCAGGTTGGTGCTGTTGTGGTGCAGCAGGAAGGACCTCAGGTCCGGCGGGGCGGCCGCCATGATGCCGCTGGTCACGGCGAGGGCCAACAGCCAGATGTGCGTCCCGGGGGCGGAGCGCACCCAGGCCCGCACCTCGGGGACGACGACCCGGGCCGCCGCGCCGCTCAGTGCGGTGCGGCGGCGCCCGGTGCCGGCGGTGCCGGCCGTCTCGTCCGTTGCCATCCCCTCCATCGTGCGGCAGGGGGACGGCTGCTTCAGCGGGTTCAGGCCGCCTTGATCGCGGAGATGTCGAAGGTCAGCTTGACCTTGTCGCTGATCAGGACGCCGCCGCCCTCGAGGGCCGCGTTGTAGGTGAGGCCCCAGTCGCCGCGGTTGACGGTCGTCGAGCCCTCGAAACCGACACGGAGGTTGCCGTAGGGGTCGGTGGCGGAGCCGTTGTAGGTGAAGTCGATGGAGACCGGCTTGGTGGTGTCCTTGATCGTGAGGTCACCGTGCATGCGGTAGGTCTCGTCGTCGACCTGCTCGGCGGAGGTGCTGCGGAAGCTGATCTCCGGGTAGGTGGCGGCGTCGAAGAAGTCGCCGGTGCGCAGGTGCTCGTCGCGCTGGGCCTGGTTGGTGTCGATGCTGACGACCTTGATGGTGACCTCGGCGGAGGAGTTGGCCGGCTTGCTGCCGTCCAGCTGCAGCTTGCCCTCGTACTCCGCGAACTGGCCGCGCACGGTGGTGACCATCGCGTGGCGCACGGCGAAGCCGACCTCGCTGTGGGTCGGGTCGATCGTGTACTCGCCGGTCAGGTGCGCCAGGTCGGCGGACGGCGCGGTGGTGACGGCAGCGGTCTCGGTGGCATCGCTCTTGCGATTGAACAGGCCCATGACTAACTCCTTGGGGACGCGTTGGTTTACGATTCAACCTCCTTCACGTTAGCGACATTCCCTTGAATTCTCAAGGAGTCCTGTGATCCAGCCCACTTCCGGGGGACGAGGACGAAGCGCCGGCGGCCCCGGGCACGGGACCACGGGCGGCGGAGCCCGGCGGCGGCACGCGCGGCGAGCGCGTCGACGAGGTGGGCCAGCTCCGGGCTGAACAGCGCGATGAGCAGGCCGAGGGCGGCCAGGAACACACCCACGGCGAAGAGCAGCGGAGTCTCGGACGTCACGCCGCACATCTGACAATCCGATGTGCGGACGTCGGGGGAGCAGGGCCGCCCGGGCGGAAGAAGACCACCCGGGCGGCTTACGGTGGGACGGGCCCTAGGCCGGAACGATCACTCCTCGCCGGCCAGCGTCAGCGACCGCATCCGCTGCCCCGCGAAGGCCGTCGCGGCGAGGGTGACGCCGACCAGCAGCACCACCGCGAGCGGCAGCCCCACGTCGGAGGTCACCGTGCCCTCGCCGGCGATCTTCTGGGCCAGCGCCAGGGCCCACTGCTGCACGCTCAGCGTGCGCGCCCCCGGCACCAGGCTGCCGATCAGCGACTCCCAGATCAGCGCGTAGACCAGGCCGAAGACCACGGCTTGCCGGGTCACCACGCCCAGCAGCAGGAAGATCGCCGCGTACGTGACGGAGGCGACCGCCGCCGCCGCGGTGAACGCGACCGCGATGCCCTGGCTGTTGCCGTTGAGGATGAACCCGGCGATCAGCGTCGGCACCGCCGAGAAGACCACCGACACCGCGATGGCGACCAGCAGCTTGGTGACGATGATCGTCGGCCGCCGTACCGGCTTGGCCAGCAGGTAGATGATCGAGCCGTCGTCGATCTCCGGCCCGATGGCGCCGGTGCCGGCGATCACGCCGACCAGCGGCACCATCGTCGCCAGCGCGAAACCGCCCAGCACCGAACTCGCGATGGAGTCGTCGGCGCCGACCAGCGCCCGTACCGCCACGGAGATCAGGATCAGCAGCGCCGGCAGGGCGAACAGGACCAGGGCCCGGCGGCGGCCCAGCAGCCCCCGGTAGGTCAGCCTGGCCACGGTGGGATTGAACATCGGAGCTCCTTACAGCCGTGTGCCTACGCCGTGACCAGGTAGGAGAAGACGCTCTCCAGGGACTCGTCGGACGGCGAGACCGTGTAGAGCCGAATGCCCCGCTCCCGCGCGACGCGCGGGAGCAGCTCGGTGAAGCCGGCGAAGTCGATCGCCTGGATGCGCAGCGCCCGCTCCTTCCAGTCCAGCTCGATGGCGGCCGTGGACCCGTCCGCGATCAGCGCGGCGGCGAGCGCCCGGTCGTCGCTGGAGCGCACCAGGTAGCGGTGCGGCCGGTCCGTCATGAGCCGGCGGATCTTGCGGAAGTCGCCCGAGGCGGCGTGCCGGCCGGCGACGACCACCTCGATGTGGCTCGCCAGCTGCTCGACCTCCTCCAGGATGTGCGAGGAGAACAGCACCGTGCGGCCCTCGGCGCCCATCCGCCGCAGCAGGTCCATCAGGTGCAGCCGCTGCCGGGGGTCCATGCCGTTGAAGGGCTCGTCCAGCAGCAGCACCGACGGGTCGTGCACGAGCGCGGAGGCCATCTTGGCGCGCTGCCGCATGCCCTTGCTGTACGTGGAGACCGCGCGGTCCTGGGCGAACTCCATCTCGACCGTGGCCAGGGCGCGCTGCGCCGCCGTCCCCGGGTCCGCCAGCCCGTGCAGTTCGGCGTTGGCGACCACGAACTCCCGGGCCGTCAGGAAGTCGTACATCGCCTCCCGTTCGGGGACGATGCCGATGTGCCGGTACACCTGCTCGTTGCGCCAGACCGTGGCGCCGTCGAGGGTGACGGTGCCGGCCGAGGGGGCCAGGAAGCCGCCCATCATGTTGATCAGGGTCGACTTGCCCGCGCCGTTGGGGCCGAGCAGCCCGGTGACGCCGGGGCCGATCGTCATCGTCACGTCGTTGACGGCGACGACGTTGCCGAACCAGCGGGACACGTGGTCGATGGACAGGGTGGTCACGACAGTACGGCCTTTCGGTAGCGGCGCATCAGCAGGCCGAAGGAGCCGGCGATCACGGCGAGGAGGACGAGGAGGTAGACCGTGCCGACGACCGCGTCCTTCGGGCCCGCGCCCTCGGGGAAGCTGGAGGTCGCCCCCAGCCACCAGGTCTGCGCGCCGTCGATCAGCGTGATCGGCGAGAACAGGCCGAGCCAGCCGATCACGTCGGCGTTGCCGTTGATCGAGGCGACGCCCTGGACGCTGGTCACCGCGCCGTACGAGAGCGTGAACACCGCGATGACCGCGGCGACGCCGAAGCCCCGGCGCGGCGTCAGCGCCGCGATGACCAGGCCGATGCCCGCGAACAGCAGCGACAGCAGCAGTGCGGCGAGCATCGCCTTGGCGAAGCCCGCGCTCTGGTCGCTCACGTCGAACTTGGCCAGCAGCGCCCCGATGTACATGATCAGCAGCGGCGTCGCGGTGAGGATGAACAGCGCCGTGGTCAGCGCGGCGAACTTCGACGCGACGTAGTCGACCGCCTCGATCGGACGCGAGAAGTACAGCGGGGTCGTCTTGAACCGCAGGTCGAGCGAGACGGCCTGCGGGGCCTGCGCCGCCAGGTAGAGGCCGATGACCGCCTGCATGATGATCGCGTACTGGGTGTACTCGATCGGCAGCTTGGTCGCCTTCGTGCCGATCGCCACCGCGACCATGATCCCGGCTGGAACGCACATCACGGCCAGCAGGATCATCGGCAGCACCTTGGACTTCGCCGAGCGGCCGAGCCCGTACGCGCTGCGCAGGCTCTGGACGTACAGCGACGTGCGCGCATAGCCGCGGCCGAGGCGCGGGCCGTCGTAGTGCCGGTAGCCGATGTCGTGGATGACGTCGGCGGCGGGCGTCCTGCCCTCAAGCTGCGTCATGCTCGTCCCCTCCCCGGAAGATCTCGGCGATGCGGTGCCGGTGCTGCTCCATGCGCACCAGGCCCGTGCCGAGCTCCGCGACCGCGTCGCGGACCGCGTCGTACGTCTCGTCCCCGTCGATGTCGACCATGACCAGCCGGCCGTCCGCGTGCGCGTTGAGCCCGGCGGCGGTCAGCTTCGCCACCAGCTCGTCCTCGTGCTCGGTGACCTCGACGGTGAGCGAGGCGGTCGCCTGGGTGAAGTCGCTGGTCGAGGAGGAGCGCAGCAGGGAGCCGCCGTCGATGACGACGATGTGGTCGCTGGTGCGCTCCAGTTCACCGAGCAGGTGGGAGGTGACCAGCACGGAGATGCCGAACTCGGTGTGGACGCGCCGGATCAGTTCGAGCATGTCGTCGCGGCCGACGGGGTCCAGCCCGTTCGTCGGCTCGTCGAGCAGCACCAGCCGGGGGTCGTGGACCAGCGCCTGGGCCAGCTTCACCCGCTGCTTCATGCCCGTGGAGTACCCGCCCATGGGGCGGTACCGCTCCTCGTACAGGCCGACGTGGCGGAGCGTGTCCGCGGTGCGCTCACGCGCGGCGGCCGGCGGCAGCCCCGAAATACGGGCCATGTGGACGACGAACTCCGTCGCCGACACGTCCGGGGGCAGGCAGTCGTGCTCCGGCATGTAGCCCACATGGGCGCGGATCGCCGCGCCCTCTGTCGCCACGTCCATGCCCAGGACGGCGGCCCGGCCTTCCGTGGCCGGCGCCAACCCCAGGAGGATTTTGATCAGGGTCGACTTGCCGGCTCCGTTGGCACCGACCAACCCGGTCACGCCGGGAGCGATGTCGACGGTGAGCCGGTCCAGAGCGGTCACCCTCGGGTACCGCTTCGTCAGGCTTTCGGTAGCGATCACAGTCACGCCACGAACCTAGTGGCGCGGGCCACACCCCGTCGTCAGTCTGGGGGGCGGTTGTGCGTAGTCCTTGGGGTTGACTCCCCCGTAGGGGAGGCGCTGCGGCACGTCCGTCTTGCCGGGGTTCCTCCTGCGGGTCGCGCGGTTCAGCCGTGGCGGGGCGTCGTCCGGGAGCACGGTCGGCTCCACCGGTCGCCCCCGACGGGCCGGACCCCGCGGTGGTGCCGCGTGGCGCTGCGTCGAATCGTGGGGTGCGGGCGCGTGGGAGTGCGCGGGTCGCGCTCGCGTGAGGGGTGCGGGGGCG
>NZ_JARAVO010000145.1:0-23709 GCF_033792805.1 Streptomyces sp. PA03-1a | reverse complement strand
GGGCGGCACCATGTCCGGCCCCGGCAGGGCTACTTCTTGCGGCCGCAGACCCCCACGAAGAACCGCCCGCCCGATCACCCCCACAGGAACGACCAGACAGGCGGCACCACGCCCACCCCCGCAGGGGCTACTTCTTCCGACCGCGCTTCTCCCGCACCCGCACCGACACCTGGATCGGCGTCCCCACGAACCCGAACTCCTCACGCAGCCGGCGCTCGATGAAGCGGCGGTAGCCCGCCTCCAGGAAGCCGGAGGCGAAGAGCACGAAGCGCGGGGGCTTGGTGCCGGCCTGGGTTCCGAAGAGGATGCGGGGCTGCTTGCCGCCGCGGATCGGGTGGGGGTGGGCGGCGACGAGCTCGCCCAGGAAGGCGTTGAGACGGCCGGTGGGGACCCGGGTCTCCCAGCCCGCCAGGGCGGACTCGATGGCCGGGACCAGCTTCTCCATGTGGCGGCCGGTGCGGGCGGAGACGTTCACCCGGGGCGCCCACTGGACCTGCACGAGGTCCTTCTCGATCTCGCGCTCGAGGTAGTAGCGCCGCTCCTCGTCCAGCAGGTCCCACTTGTTGTAGGCGATGACGATGGCGCGGCCCGCCTCGACGGCCAGCGAGATGATGCGGGTGTCCTGCTCGGCCAGGGTCTCGCCGGCGTCGATCAGGACGACGGCGACCTCCGCCTTCTCCAGGGCGGCCGCGGTGCGCAGCGAGGCGTAGTAGTCCGCGCCCTCCTGGAGGTGGACGCGGCGGCGGATGCCCGCGGTGTCCACGAACTTCCAGATCTTGCCGCCGAGCTCGATGAGCTCGTCGACCGGGTCGCGGGTCGTGCCGGCCTGCTCGTTGACGACGACGCGCTCCTCGCCCGCCACCTTGTTCAGCAGCGAGGACTTGCCGACGTTCGGGCGGCCGATCAGCGCGACGCGGCGCGGGCCGCCGATGGTGTTGGCGAAGGACTGCATCGGCGCCTCGGGGAGCGCCTCCAGCATCGCGTCCAGCAGGTCGCCGGTGCCGCGGCCGTGCAGCGACGAGACCGGGAAGGGCTCGCCGAGGCCCAGGTTCCACAGCATGGCGGCGTCCGCCTCGCCCGAGGGGCCGTCGACCTTGTTGGCGCACAGTACGACCGGCTTGCCGGCCTTGCGGAGCAGCTTGACGACGGCCTCGTCGGTGTCGGTCGCGCCGACCGTGGCGTCCACCACGAAGACCACCGCGTCGGCGGCCTCGATCGCGAACTCGGCCTGCGCGGCCACGGACGCGTCGATGCCGAGGACGTCCTGCTCCCAGCCGCCGGTGTCGACGACCTTGAAGCGGCGGCCGTTCCAGTCGGCCTCGTACGTGACGCGGTCGCGGGTGACGCCGGGACGGTCCTCGACGACCGCCTCACGGCGGCCGATGATCCGGTTCACCAGCGTCGACTTGCCGACGTTCGGGCGGCCGACGACCGCGACGACCGGCAGCGGGCCGTGGCCCGCCGCCGCGAGGTCGCCCGCGACCTCGTCGAGGTCGAAACCCTCCTCGGCGGCGAGCTCCATGAACTCGGCGTACTCGGCGTCGTCGAGCGCGCCGACTTCGCCGTACTCGTTCTCGATGTCCATGAAAGCTTCTCCGTCGATCGTCAAATGTGCGGGGGCTTGCACGCCCCAGTGTGGATCAGGCCGACGCTAGGAGGCGCGGCCCGTGGTGCGCCGGGCGTACTCGAGGTGTCCGCTCAGGTGCTTCTGGATGCGCACGGTGGCGGCGTCCAGTGCCGTACGCGTACGGCGTCCGCTGCCGTCACCGGCGTCGAAGGGGTCGCCGAAGACGATGTCGACCCGGCCGCGCACCGGCGGCAGGCCGCGGATCAGCCGTCCCGGCCGGGACGTGCCGAGGACCGCGACCGGCACTATGGGCGCGCCGGAGCGCACCGCGAAGTACGCCAGGCCCGCCCGCAGGTCGGCGAAGTCGCCCTCGCCCCGGGTGCCCTCGGGGAAGATCCCCAGGACCCCGCCGCGCTCCAGCACGCCGAGCGCGCTGGTCACCGCGGTGCGGTCGGTGCTGTGGCGGTCCACCGGGAGCTGGCCGATCCCACGCAGGAACGGGTCCAGCGGCCCGATGAACGCCTCCTTCTTGATCAGGAAGTGCACCGGGCGCGGGCAGGTGCCCATGAGCACCGGCCCGTCCACGTAGTGCGAGTGGTTCACGGCCAGGATCACCGGCCCCGAGGCGGGCAACCGCCAGGCGCCGAGCACCCGGGGGCGCCAGAGGCTGTTGATGATCCCGATGCCGATGCGGCGGCCGACGGCCGCGCCCTTCGGTCCCGGAACCGCGGAGGAGTCGCTCACGAAGCCGCCCGCTTCTCCTCGATGAGGGTGACGACGCACTCGATGACCTGGTCGAGGGTGAGCTCGCTGGTGTCGACCTCCATGGCGTCGTCCGCCTTCGCCAGCGGGGAGGTCTTGCGGCCGGAGTCCGCCGCGTCGCGCCGTACGAGGGCTTCCCGGGTCGCCACGAGGTCGACCTGGGCGCTGCCGGTGGCCTTCAGCTCGCCGCCGCGGCGGGCGGCGCGGGCCTCCGGGGAGGCGGTGAGGAAGATCTTGACGGTGGCGTCCGGCAGCACCGTGGTGCCGATGTCGCGGCCCTCGACGACGATGCCGGCGGGCGCGGCGGTGGCCGCGTCGCGCTGCAGCCCGACCAGGCGGCTGCGCACCTCCGGCACCGCGCTGACGGCGCTGACCGCCGCGGTGACCTCCTGGGTGCGGATCGGGCCGGAGGCGTCCACGCCGTCCACCGTGATCGTGGGCGCCGCCGGGTCGGACCCGGAGACGATCACCGGCTTCTCGGCGGCGGTCGCCACGGCGGCTGCGTCGTTCACGTCGACGCCGTTGCTCAGCATCCACCAGGTCATCGCCCGGTACTGCGCTCCGGTGTCCAGGTAGCTCAGGCCGAGCTTGGCCGCGACCGCCTTCGAAGTGCTGGACTTGCCAGTGCCCGAGGGGCCGTCGATCGCGACGATCACCGGATTCGACACAGTCGGGGGACCTTCCTTGTGCATGGAGCAGGTACACGGCTGGCGCAATGCCATCCCCACAAGGTTACCGGCCCACCCATTCGGCTCCGTACCACGAATTCCCGGGCCCCCCGCTCAGGCGCGCAGCGACCAGCCACGCTCCCGCAACGCCGCCGACAAACGCGCCGCCGCAGCCGGCTCCACCATCAACTGGACCAGACCCGCCTGCTGCCCCGTCGAATGCTCGATCCGCACGTCCTCGATGTTGACCCCCGCCGCCCCCGTGTCCCCGAAGAGCCGCGCGAGCTCCCCCGGCTGGTCGCCGATGAGGACGGCGACGACGTCGTAGGACTTGGGGGCGGAGCCGTGCTTGCCGGGGACCTTGGACCGGCCGGCGTTGCCGCGGCGGAGGAGGTCCTCGATGCCGGCGGCGCCGTCGCGGCGCTTGACGTCGTCCGCGGACTGCAGGGCCCGCAGGGACTCGACGGTCTCCGTCAGGTCGGCGGCGAGATCGGCGAGGACGTCGGCGACCGGGCCGGGGTTGGCGGAGAGGATGTCGATCCACATGCCGGGCTGCGAGCCCGCGACCCGGGTGACGTCGCGGATGCCCTGGCCGCACAGGCGGACCGCGCTGTCCTCGGCGTGCTGCAGCCGCGCCGCGACCATGCTGGAGACCAGCTGGGGGGTGTGCGAGACGAGGGCGACGGCGCGGTCGTGGGCGTCGGCGTCCATCACGACGGGGACGGCGCGGCAGAGCGCGACCAGCTCCAGGGCGAGGTTGAGCACCTCGGTCTCGGTGACCGGGGTCGGGGTGAGCACCCAGGGGCGGCCCTCGAAGAGGTCGGCGGTCGCGGCCAGGGGGCCGGAGCGCTCGCGGCCGGACATGGGGTGCGTGCCGATGTACGAGGTCAGGTCGCAGCCGAGCGCCTCCAGGTCGCGGCGCGGTCCGGCCTTGACGCTGGCGACGTCCAGGTAGCCGCGGGCGAGCCCGCGGCGCTGGGCGTCGGCGACGGTCGCGGCGACGTGGGCCGGCGGCACGGCGACGATCGCGAGGTCGACCCGGCCGGACGGGGGTTCGTCGGTGCCCGCGCCGAGCGCGGCGGCGGTGCGCACCACGGCGGGGTCGTGGTCCTCCAGGTGGACCTCGACGCCGCGCGCGGCGAGCGCGAGGGCGGCGGATGTGCCGATGAGGCCGGTACCGATGACGAGGGCGGTTCTCACTGGGCGATGTCCTTGCGGAGGGCGGCCGCGGCGCCGAGGTAGACGTGGGAGATCTCACCCTTGGACAGGCCGGACTCGACGTGGGCGAGGATGCGCACGACCCGGGGCATGGCGCCGGCGATGTCGAGTTCCTGCGCGCAGATCAGCGGCACGTCGGTGATGCCGAGCTTGCGCGCGGCGACCGCCGGGAAGTCGCTGTGGAGGTCCGGGGTGGCGGTGAACCAGACGCTGATCAGGTCGTCCACCGCGATGCCGTTGCGCTCCAGGATGGCGGTGAGCAGCTCGGCGACCTGCTCGTGCATGTGCTCCGCCTCGTCCCGCTCCAGCTGGACGGCTCCGCGGACCGCTCGTACCGCCACGTCATCGCTCCCTGTGTTGCTGCGCGCACGTACCTGGTCAGCGTAGTCGGGGCGGACGGGGCGCGGCGGACACGCCCGCCCTGCGAGACGCCAGGGGTGCTGCGGTACACCATGAAGCATGATCTTCCACCTTGTTCCGCTGGACGACTGGCTGCGCGACCCGGACCGTCCGTACGCGCCCTCGTCGCTCGCCGAGGACGGGTTCGTGCACTGCGCGCCCGACGAGGCGGTTGCGCTCGCCGTCGCCGACGCCTTCTACCGGGGCACCCCGGGCCCGCTGATGGTGCTGCTGATCGACGAGGAGGCCCTGGAGGCCCGTGTGCTGTGGGAGGACGCCGATCCGGTGCCGCCGCCGGGGGTCCCGCAGGAGACGCGCTTCCCGCACGTGTACGGGCGCATCAACCGCAGCGCGGTGGTCGGGATGCTGGAGGTGCAGCGGGACACGGAGGGTCGCGCGGTGGCGCTGGCGGTGTGGTCGTGAGCGCCGCTTCGTCCTGACACGCCCCTGGACGCGGGGCGGGCCGTCCGCTTCGATGGTGCCCTGACCGCGCGGCCTCGGGGGAGGCGGACATGAAGCGTTCCGGACCGCTCCACACGCTCCTCGCGGGGCTGGCACTCGCGCTGATCATGCTGTCGCTCAACGCGACGACGGAACCGCCGCAGGTGGGGCCGAAGGGCGGCGGCCCGCCGGCCGCGAGCCGGACGCCGTCCGCCGCCCCGCCGTCGTCGGCCCCCGCGGCCTCCCCGTCCCGCAGCACCGCGGTCCCCCGCCCGGACGCGGACTACGCGGGCCGCACCGGCGACGACGCGGCGAGCGTCGCGATCGCGCTGCGCGACGGCAAGGCCGTCGCGTACGTCTGCGACGGGCGCACCAAGGAGGCCTGGCTGCGCGGCGACGTCCGGGAAGACGGCGGCATGCGCCTGACCGGCGACCGGGGCGCCTCGCTGGAGGGCACCCTGGAGGGCGGCCGCGTCACCGGCGAGGTGCGGCTGACCGGCGTGGAGCAGCCCTTCACCGCGCAGCGCGCGGTCAAGCCGTCCGGTCTGTACCGGGCGACCGCCTCGGTGCGCGGCGCGCGGGTCGTCGGCGGCTGGATCGTGCTCCCGAACGGCAAGCAGGTGGGGATCGTCTCGCGCGACGGCGAACCGTCGGCGGCGCCCGTCATCGACCCCGCCACCGGCGCCGTGACCGTGGACGGCACGCAGCTCACCGCACGGCCGATCCCCTGACCGTCCGCCCGCAGGCAGGAGCAGGAGCGCCCCATGAACGTGGACCCGAACGCCGCCACCACGTCCTTCCCGGCCCCGTCACCGCGCCCCCGCCGGCGGGTCGCCGTGTTCCTCGTCCCCGCGGTCGCCGCCGCGGCGGTCGCGGTCGCCCTCGGCGCGTACGGCAGGGTGCACGACCCGGCCGGCACCGCCTTCAACCTGGCCGGTTTCTCCAGCACGGGCGCGGTCAAGTCCTGGCTCGCCACGGCCGCCTTCGCCTTCGCCCTGGTGCAGGCGGTCTCGGCGCTGGTGATGTACGGCAAGGTGCCGGGCGTCCGCGCCCCCTCCTGGACCGGAGGGCTGCACCGCTGGTCGGGCCGGATCGCGTTCCTGCTGGCCATCCCGGTCGCCGTGCACTGCCTGTACGCGTTGGGCTATCAGACGTACAGCAGCCGCGTGATGGGGCACTCGCTGCTCGGGTGCTTCTTTTTCGGGGCATTCACCGCAAAGATGCTGCTGCTGCGGGCCGAGCGACTGCCGGGCTGGCTGCTGCCGGTCGTCGGCGGGCTGGTCTTCACGGCGCTGACGGTGCTGTGGCTTACGTCCGCGTTGTGGTTCTTCAGAACGGTCGGGGTGACGACATGAAGCGACGCATGGTGCTGCTGTCCACGGCAGCGCTGGCGGGTTGCAGCAAGTACGGCGAAGAGAGCGCGCCGCCCGCGGCGGCGACCTCCGCGCCACCACCGGCCTCGGAGCCCGTCTCCGCGCCGAGCTCGGCACCGGCCTCCGCTCCCCCGTCGGGGGAGGGCGCGGCGCTGGTGAAGGCGGCCGACGTGCCCGTGGGCGGCGGCACGGTGATCACGGACAAGAAGGTCGTGGTGACCCAGCCCCAGGCCGGCGAGTTCAAGGCCTTCTCCGCCGTCTGCACCCACCAGGGTTGCATCGTGAACAGCGTCTCCGACGGCACCATCAACTGCCCCTGCCACGGCAGCAAGTTCCGCATCACCGACGCCTCGGTGGCCGCGGGACCGGCCAAGAAGCCGCTTCCCCCCGAGGAGATCACCGAAAAAGACGGCGAGATCTTCCTCGTGTAGCCCGTACGATCCCCGTCCATGCGCGACCACGACCTCGTACGCCGGCACACCGTCTACGCCTGTGTGATGGGCTCACGCGCCTTCGGCCTGGCCACGGACGGCAGTGACACCGACCGCCGCGGGGTGTACGTGGCGCCCACGCCGCTCTTCTGGCGGTTCGACAAGCCGCCCCGCCACGTGGACGGCCCGGAGCCCGAGCAGTTCTCCTGGGAGCTGGAGCGGTTCTGCGAGCTCGCGCTGCACGCCAACCCCAACATCCTGGAGTGCCTCCACTCCCCGCTCGTCGAGCACGTGGACGACACCGGGAAGGAACTGCTCGCCCTGCGCGGCGCCTTCCTGTCCCGGCACGTCCACGAGAGCTTCGCCCGCTACGCCACCGGCCAGCTGCGGAAGCTGGAGGCCGACGTCCGCACGCACGGCGCGCCCCGCTGGAAGCACGCCATGCACCTGCTGCGTCTGCTGATCAGCGCCCGCGACCTGCTGCGCACCGGCGAACTGCGCATAGGGGTCGGCGACCACCGGGAGCGGTTGCTGGCGGTCAAGCGCGGCGAGGTCGGCTGGTCCGAGACGGAGTCCTGGATGCTCCGGCTGTACGGGGAGGCCGAGGCCGCCGCGCCGCGCAGTCCGCTCCCGGACGAGCCGGACCGGGCCCGCGTCGAGGACTTCCTCGTCCGGGTCCGGCGGGCGTCAGCCGCCGTCACCGTCCCAGAGGGCGCCGAGGGCCAGTAGTTCGTCGCGGTGCTCGATGCGCTCCACCCAGGCGTCCGGCCAGGCCGCGAGACCGTGGTGCGCGCCGGCGAAGGCGCCCGTCAGGCAGGCGATGGAGTCGGAGTCCCCCGAGGAGCACGCCGCCCGGCGCACCGCGGTGACGGGTTCGTCGGGGAAGAGCAGGAAGCACAGCAGGCCGGTCGCGAACGCCTCCTCGGCGATCCAGCCCGCGCCGCCGGCCAGGCACGGGTCGGCCTCCCGGTCGGGCGCCGCGAGCGCCTCGTCGAGGCGGTCGAGCACCCCGAGGCACTCGTCCCAGCCGCGCCGGACGAAGGCCACCGGGCCGTGGTCCTGGGCACGCAGCCACAGGTCGCCGAGCCACCACTCGTGGTACGTGTCGCGCTGCTCCATCGCGTAGCCGCGCAGCAGGGTGGTCAGTTCCGCGGGCGCGGCGCCCTGAGCGAGCAGGTGGACGGCGTGCGCGGTGAGGTCCGAGGCCGCGAGCGCCGTGGGGTGGCCGTGGGTGAGCGCGGACTGCAACTGGGCCGCCCCCGCCCTTTCCTCGGGGCGCAGGCCGGGGACGAGGCCGACCGGGGCGACCCGCATGTTCGCGCCGCAGCCCTTGGAGCCGGTCTGGCTGGCCTCCTGCCAGGGCCGGTCCGGGTGGTCCAGCTTCTCGCAGGCGACCAGGCAGGTGCGGCCGGGGGCGCGGTTGTTGTCGGGCGAGTGGTACCAGTCGACGTACTCCTCGCGCACCGGGCGGGCGAGCCGGGACGGCGTGAGGGGGCCGCGGTCCATCGCCGTGCGCAGCCCGCGGGCGAGGGCGAGCGTCATCTGCGTGTCGTCGGTGACGAAGGCCGGGCGGGGCAGCTCCATCTCCCGCCACGGACCGCACTTGGCGAGGATCGACGGGACGTCGTTGAACTCCGTGGGGAAACCGAGCGCGTCACCGATCGCCAGCCCCGCCATCGCCCCCGAGGCGGCCCGTCTCACGCCGCGGCCACCCGGGTGCGCACGACCAGGTCGTGGAGGGCGTCGTAGGCCGCCGGCTCGCCGGGCAGCCGGGTGTCCCGCTGCGCGTCGTCCAGACCGGCGTGCAGGGCCTCGACGTCGGCGCGGACGCGGCGCGGGTCGAGGTCCATGGCGAGGCCGTGCTCGGCGACGGCCTTCTCGTGGATGAGTTCGCGGACGTACCCGGGGGCGGTGACGTGGTCCAGCAGCGTCGGCAGGTGCGCCTCGACGGTGCCGGTGCGCATCAGGTGGATGCCGGTCAGCAGCACCCGGAAGGTGTAGAGCAGCGGCTTGAGCTCGCCGGTCTTCTCGTACAGCTCCCACTGGGTACGGGCGAAGCCCCGGTAGTGGTGGGCGTGGTGGCTGGTGATGACCCCGGGTGCCAGGTCGACCAGTTGGGCGTGGACGCCGCTGGTGTGCACCACGAGCGGGGACAGCAGCTGCTCCAGGACGTAGCCGTTGCGCCGCAGCATGAGCCGGGCGAACTTCAGCAGGTCGTGGGTGACCAGGTCGAGTTCGAGGCCGTCCTGCTCCCACATGCGGGTCTGGGTCTCCTCGCCCTCCCGCAGCCCGATCAGGTCGGACAGCGGGAGGAGGTGGACGCCGCGCAGGTCCACGTCGGAGTCGCGGGACGGGAAGCCGTACAGGTGCGCACCGGAGACGGTGGCGAACAGCAACGGGTGTCCCTGCTGCGCGAGGACCGGGGAGAGTTCGGGCAGCCCGGCCCCGCGCAGACGTTCGGCGTGGATGGTCATGGCGCCATCCTTCCCGGAACGGCGTCCTCCGGGAAAGTCCTTATCCGATGGGAAGCCGGTCAGAGAACCGGTCCGGCAGGGGGCGCGGACCGGCCCGTGACGGCGGGGACCGGACGGCTCAGAGGTCGACCTCGCGCATGAGCATGCCCACCTCGGTGTTGGTGAGCCGCCGCAGCCACCCGGACTTCTGGTCGCCGAGCGCGATCGGGCCGAAGCTGGTGCGGACCAGCTTGTCGACCGGGAAGCCCGCCTCGGCCAGCATGCGGCGGACGATGTGCTTGCGGCCCTCGTGCAGGGTCACCTCGACGAGGTAGTTCTTGCCGGTCTGCTGCACGACGCGGAAGCTGTCGGCGCGGGCCCAGCCGTCCTCCAGCTCGATGCCGCTCTTGAGCTGCTTGCCGATGTCGCGCGGCAGCACGCCGTTGATCGCGGCGAGGTACGTCTTCTGCACGCCGTAGCGGGGGTGGGTCAGACGGTGGGCCAGCTCGCCGTGGTTGGTGAGCAGGATGATGCCCTCGGTCTCGGTGTCCAGCCGCCCGACGTGGAACAGCCGGGTCTCGCGGTTGGTGACGTAGTCGCCGAGGCACTGGCGGCCCTCGGGGTCCTCCATCGTGGAGACGACGCCGGCCGGTTTGTTCAGGGCGAAGAACAGGTACGACTGCGTGGCGACGGTCAGCCCGTCGACGCGCACCTCGTCCTTGTCCGGGTCCACGCGCAGGCCCTGCTCGGTGACGATCTTGCCGTTCACCTCGACACGGCGCTGCTCGATCAGCTCCTCGCACGCGCGGCGCGAGCCCATGCCCGCCCGGGCCAGCACCTTCTGCAGGCGCTCGCCCTCCTGCTCGGCGCCCGGGAAGGTCTTGGGGAGGTTCAGCTTGGGCTTGCTGTGCCGCTCGCGGTTGCGCTCCTCGATCTGGGCGTCTAGTTCGCGCGGGCGCGCGGGCGTGGACTTGCGGGGCTTGCCCGAGGCACCGCCCGGCTTGCCGCCGGTGCCGCCCGGCCTGCCGCCGGTGCCGCGCTTGGCGGCTCCGCCCGCTCCACCGGGGCCGCCGGAGCTGCCGCCGACGTCGTAGCGCCGCTCCTCCGGACGGGGCCGGCCCGCGCGCTTCTGCTGGTCGTCGCGCTGCCCCCCGGTCCTGGACCGGGACGTGCCCCCATCGGCACCCCGGGGATTCCGGTTGCCGCCGCTGTTCCTGCCGCTGCCGCTACTGCTTCGCATCAAGTATCCGTCGTCGAGTCCGGGTCGAATGAGGGGACGCCCTCCAGGGAGTCCGCCTCGACGGCGGCCGCCTCCGGGAGGAACGGGGCGAGCTCGGGCAGCTCGTCCAGGCCGCGCAGGCCCATCCGCTCCAGGAAGTAGTTCGTCGTCCTGTACAGGATCGCACCTGTCTCGGCTTCCGTCCCACACTCTTCCACCAGACCCCGCTGCAGAAGGGTGCGCATCACGCCGTCGCAGTTGACCCCGCGCACCGCGGAGACCCGGGACCGGCTCACCGGCTGCCGGTACGCGACGACCGCCAGCGTCTCCAGCGCGGCCTGGGTCAGCCGGGCCTGCTGGCCGTCCAGGACGAACTTCTCAACGGCCGCGGCGTACGCGGGCCGGGTGTAGAACCGCCAGCCGCCCGCGATCAGGCGCAGGTCGAAGCCGCGGCCCTGCGCGGCGTACTCCTCCGCGAGGTCGTGGAGCGCGATCGCGATCTCCCGGCGCGGGCGCTCCAGCACCTTCGACAGGGTCTCCTCGGTGACGGGTTCGTCGACGACCATCAGGACCGCCTCCAGGGCGGGCCTCAGCTCCAGCTCCGCCACGGACAGCAGCCCCGCGGGCGCGCCCTCCGCCGCCTCACCGGTCCCCTCGACCGCCTCGGTCACCCCGGTCACCTCCGTCACGTCAGCCATCCTTCCCGTCCTTCGCGGCGGCCGGCACTTGGTCGAATTCGTCGGTGACGAGCGGCTGGGCCGGTGCCGCCTCGCCGCCCGTCCAGCGGACCCGGAGCGTACCCAGGGCCTCCTCCTGCTCGAGCGCCACCGCCTTCTCCCGGTAAAGCTCCAGGAGTGCCAGGAAGCGCGCGACGACCGTCAGGGTGTCGGGGGCGTCGAAGGTGAGCTCCGTGAAGCTCGCCTCGCCGCGTTCGCGCAGCATCGCGATGACGTGCTCCGCCTGCTCGCGGACGCTCACCAACGGCGCGTGGATGTGGTCCACGTACACCTGCGGCTTCGGCTTCGGCTGCATCGCCTTGACGGCGAGCTGCGCGAAGCGTTCCGGACCGATGCTCAGCACCACCTCGGGCAGCAGCTCGGCGTGCTGCGGCTCCAGTCCCACGGTGCGGGGGTGGTGCAGCGCCTCGGCCTCCAGCCGCTCGGCGAAGATCGCGGCGATCTGCTTGTAGGCGCGGTACTGGAGCAGCCGGGCGAAGAGCAGGTCCCGGGCCTCCAGCAGGGCGAGGTCCTCCTCGTCCTCCACCTCGGCGGCGGGCAGCAGGCGCGCAGCCTTCAGGTCCAGCAGCGTCGCCGCGACGACCAGGAACTCCGTGGTCTGGTCCAGGTCCCAGTCCGGTCCCATGGCGCGGATGTGCGCCATGAACTCGTCCGTCACCTTGGACAGGGCGACCTCGGTGACGTCGAGCTTGTGCTTGGAGATCAGCTGCAGCAGCAGGTCGAAGGGGCCCTCGAAGTTCGCCAGCCGGACGGTGAACCGGCCGTCGTTCGCGGCGGCGCCCTCCTCGGCGTTCCCCTCGTCACCCGGCTCGTCACCCGGCTCGCCGGCAGGCTGCGGCTCCCCGTCCGGCGCGGCCTGGGGTCCGTCGTCCCCCGCCTCCGGTGCGGGCGGCGGCTCCGCGACGAGCAGGTGCCCCTCGGGCTGCGGGACGGCCTCCGCCGCTGCTTCGACGGCGGCAGGTGGCGGCGGCGCCGCGGGCGCGGTGTGGCCGAAGTCACTGCCCGCCTCGCCCGCGCCCTCGTCGGCCACGGCCGGAGGCGGCACGGGGTTCGCGCCGGGACCGCGGCCGAGGAGGCGGCGGGAGCGCTGCGGGCTGGCGGTGTCGTCGGGGGGCATGGGGGTCCAGATGGTGCTGACGGGGCCGTACGGAGGACGGCACCGTATCGCGCGGAGCGCGTCAGCGGCCGCGCAGGCGGCGTACGAGGATGCTCGCGTCGCCGCGGGACTCGAGGTCGGCCAGGACCACCGCGACCGCTTCGCGGACGATGCGCCCGCGGTCCACGGCGAGCCCGTGCTCCCCGCGCAGGACGAGGCGGGCGTGCTCGAGGTCCATCAGCTCCTCGGCGGAGACGTAGACGGTGATCTTCTCGTCGTGGCGCTCGCGCCCGCTGGGCCGCCTGGGGGCCCGACCGGACTTGCGGCGCGGCTGCGGGGGCTGCGGCGGCTGCGGAGCCGCCTGGGGGCCCGTGGAGCCCGTTCCGGGGGCCTGCAGGCCGCGCCGGACGGCCGGACCGGACGGACCCGCCTGCTCGGGGACGGAGCGGGCCGCGGGGGCGGGCGCGGTGCCGGGGTCGGTGTCGGCGTCCCGTCCGCCGTGCTCGGCGGCTTCGGAGGGCGCCGCGGACTCGCTGACGGGCGCCTCCTCGGGCGCCGGCTCCTCGGCGGGGGCGGGCACGGGCCGCAGCGGGCGTTCGCCGGGCGCGCCGGAGTCCGTGCCGGGGCCGCCGCCGGGGCCCGTGCCCGTGCCCGTGCCGGGAGTCTCGCCGTTGGCGTGCTGCCGCGGCGTCGCGGACTGGAGCCCCCGCCCCCCGGTGGTGCGGAACAGTTCGTCGGCCCCCGGGAGACTCACTCGGCGTGACACCGGGCGAGCACCTCCCTGGCGAGCTGGCGATAGGCGGCGGCGCCGACCGAATTGGAGGCGTAGGTGGTGATCGGCTCACCGGCGACCGTCGTCTCCGGGAAGCGGACGGTCCGTCCGATGACGGTGTGGTAGACGTGGTCGTCGAAGGCCTCGACGACCCGCGCCAGCACCTCGCGGCTGTGCACGGTGCGCGAGTCGTACATCGTGGCGAGGATGCCGTCCAGCTCCAGCTCGGGGTTGAGCCGTTCCCTGACCTTCTCGATGGTCTCGGTGAGCAGCGCGACACCGCGCAGCGCGAAGAACTCGCACTCCAGCGGGACGATCACCTGGTGGGCCGCGGTCAGGGCGTTGACGGTCAGCAGGCCGAGCGAGGGCTGACAGTCGATGATGACGTAGTCGTAGTCGGGCAGCAGCGGCTTCAACGCGCGCTGCAGCGAGGACTCGCGGGCCACCTCGCTGACCAACTGGACTTCCGCGGCCGACAGGTCGATGTTGCTGGGCAGCAGGTCCATGCCGGGCACCGCGGTCTTCAGCAGCACCTCATCGGCCGAGAGCCCGCGCTCCATCAGCAAGTTGTAGACCGTGACGTCCAGTTCCATCGGGTTGACGCCGAGGCCGACGGAGAGCGCGCCCTGCGGGTCGAAGTCGACCAGGAGGACGCGGCGGCCGTATTCGGCCAGCGCAGCACCGAGGTTGATGGTGGACGTCGTCTTGCCGACGCCGCCCTTCTGGTTGCACATGGCGATGATCTTCGCCGGGCCGTGGTCCGTCAGTGGGCCGGGGATCGGGAAGTACGGCAACGGGCGGCCGGTGGGGCCCACGCGCTCACGGCGCTGGCGCGCCGCGTCGGGTGCGAGCGTGGCCGCGTACTCGGGGTCGGGTTCGTACTCCGCGTCGGGGTCGTAGAACTGACCGTCCTGCAGCTCTTCTTCGTAGTGCGCCATGGGGTTCGCGTAACGCGTCTCGTTGTCTGTCCCGGTCCTGCGCGCCTCGAACGTCCGGACGGCCACGGAGGCCACCGGTTCGAGCCGTGCGGAGCCGTCGGTCTGCACGGTCATTCCTGGCTGACCACCCCCGGGAGCAAATGTCGACTCATTCACAAGTCGTCTTACCTCCTTGGTGACCAGGAAACTTCTCAATAGGTCAGCGTTGCAGCATGCCGACGGTTGGCGACTCTATGGCGTGTCGGTGGTTCACAGCAACACAATCCACCGGACACGGCACGATGTGTCGGCAACCGAACGTCTCGCTGTCAAGGGTGTAACGACGACGCCGGGGATGTTTCGCGGGGGGACGAATCGGCAAAACAGTATGGTTCCACGCGAACGGCCGGGCCTTGAGACTCAAGACCCGGCCGTGCGTACCGGATTGGCGACAAGTTGACGCCAACGCGAGAAAAATCGATCAGTCGACCAGCCGGCGTCAGCCGAGGACGGTGGCCAGGTCGACGGCGTCCAGGCCGTGGGCCTCGGCGACCGGGCCGTAGACGACCTGCCCCTCGTGGGTGTTGAGGCCCTTGGCGAGCGCGGCGTCCCGGCGCAGCGCCTCGCGCCAGCCGCCGTTGGCCAGCTCGACGATGTACGGCAGCGTCGCGTTGGTCAGCGCGTAGGTGGAGGTGTTCGGCACCGCACCCGGCATGTTGGCGACGCAGTAGAAGACCGAGTTGTGCACCGCGAAGGTCGGCTCGGCGTGCGTGGTGGGACGGGAGTCCTCGAAGCAGCCGCCCTGGTCGATCGCGATGTCGACGAGCACCGAGCCGGGCTTCATCCGGGAGACCAGCTCGTTGGTGACGAGCTTGGGGGCCTTGGCGCCCGGGATCAGGACCGCGCCGATGACGAGGTCGGCGTCCAGGACGGCCTTCTCCAGCTCGAAGGCGTTGGAGACGATGGTCTGCACCTTGGTGCCGAAGATCTTGTCGGCCTCGCGCAGCTTGTTGATGTCCCGGTCGAGCAGGGTGACGTGGAAGCCCATGCCGACGGCGATCTGCGCGGCGTTCCAGCCGGAGACGCCGCCGCCGATCACGACCGCCTTGGCCGGGGCCACACCCGGGACGCCGCCGGGGAGCACCCCGCGCCCGCCGGCCGAGCGCATCAGGTGGTACGCGCCGACCTGCGGGGCGAGCCGGCCGGCCACCTCGGACATCGGGGCGAGCAGCGGCAGCTGGCGGTTGGCGAACTCGACGGTCTCGTAAGCGATCGCGGTGGTGCCGGACTCCAGCAGCGCGTCGGTGCACTCGCGGGACGCCGCCAGGTGCAGGTAGGTGAAGAGGGTCTGGTCCTTGCGGAGACGGTGGTACTCCTCCGCGATCGGCTCCTTGACCTTCAGCACCAGGTCGGCGGCGGCCCACACCTCGTCGGCGGTCGGGAGGATCGTCGCACCGGCGGAGACGTACTCCTCGTTCGGGATGGACGAGCCGACGCCGGCGTCCTGCTCGACGAAGACCTCGTGGCCGCCTCGGACGAGCTCGTGCACGCCGGCGGGGGTGATGGCCACGCGGAACTCGTTGTTCTTGACCTCGCGGGGGATGCCGACCTTCACGTCGATCACGGTCCTGTTCACGGGAGTGGAGGGTTTGTGCAGGTCTCCGGACATGTCACCCCATAACGGAGTACGCCGGACCTGACCGCGATGTTCTGCGGTGTGACCAAGTGTAGTGAAGGAAGAGTCACTGTCCAGCCTTACAAAGTGACTACTTTCAGCGAAGGCATTGGCAGTTTCGTAGGTACAGCTCGCGGACGGCGTGATCTGAGGGCCCCCGGTGGGCCCTTGGGCCCGGAAACAGAGGCGCTCAGTCCTCCTCGGGCTGCGGAATCTCCTCGGCGGGCAGCAGCCGGCGCGCCGCGGCCCGCTGGAGCCGGGCGCCCGCCGGGTCCCCGAGCCGCTCCAGGGTGTCGGCCATGCGCAGCAGCACGGCGCCCTCCAGCCGCCGCTCCCCCGCCTGCCGGGCCCAGTACAGGGCGTCACGGCAGGTCCGCAGGGCGTCCTCGGGGTGGCCCGCGTACTCCTGGACCCGGGCCACCTCGCTGAGGGCACGGGCCTGCGCGGGCAGGTCCTTCAGCCGGCGGTGGGCGGCCGCCGCGGCACGCCACTCGCGCAGCGCGTTGCCGTAGTGGGCGGCGTAGGTGAACAGGGCGCCGAGCCTGGAGTGCAGCCGCGCCTGGTGGACCACCTCGCCCCGGGCCTGCCGCAGGGCCAGCGCCCTGCCGTACCAGTCGGAGGCGCGCTGTGGGTCGTCCAGCTCCAAATAGGTCCCGGCGATGGCCTCCAGCGCGCGGCCCTCGGCGTCACCGTCGTAGGCCTCCCGGGAGGCCACCAGCGCGGCCCGGTAGCGGTCGAGGGCGTCGAGCGGGCGGGCCGCCTCCACGTCCAGGTCGCCGATGTTCAGCAGGGCCGCCGCCTTCTCGCGGTGCAGTCCGCGCCGCTCGGCCACGTCCAGCACCAGGTGGTGGAGCCGGTAGCGCTCCGGCGCGGTCGCGCCGCCGTCGGGGTCCGCGGCGAGGGCCCGGACGAGCGCGGCCATGAGACGGCGGGCCAGGGTGTCCAGTTCGCCGTCCGCGACCGCCAGTCGTGCGGAGGCCAGCAGGACCGGCAGCCGCAGCCGCAGCCACCCGGCCGCGACCGGACGGCCGGCGAAGCGCAGCGACTTGGGCAGCCCGTCCGGTTCCGACTCGCCCTCCAGGCACATCCGGCACGCGTGCAGCAGCCGTACCGTGCGCTCCAGCATCCGGGCGCGGGCGAGCAGCACCTCGGACGGCTTCTCCGTGCTCTCCAGCAGTGCCCGCAGCGGCGGGGTGAGCCAGCCCGGCACGCGGTACTGCGCCGGCAGGTCGCCGGCCGCCGGCTCGGGGTGCAGCAGCCCGCAGCCGGCCAGGTCCGCGAGCGTGGCCTGCGCGGCCTCGACCGAGCAGCCGCCCAGGGCGGAGGCGGTCTGCGCGTCGGTCAGGCCCGAGGGGGCGAGCGCGAGCAGGCGCAGCATGCGGGCCACGGCGGGCGACAGCGCTCCGTAGACGAAGCGGAAGGCGCGCAGCAGCTCCGGCGCGGGAGTGGCGCGCGGGGTGGGCGGCGGGGCGGCGTTCCCCTTCTCCTCCGCTCCCCCGGAACCGTCGGCGTCCCGAGCGCCGCCGGGCTTCCGCGCGGTCGGGTCGGCGGACGTGCCCGCCCGGCGCAGCACCCGCGCCTGCCCGTCCGCGGCCAGGCCGCGCAGCGCCTCCGGCAGCGGGTTGCTGCCCGTGCGGTACCCGACGTCGGCGCGGAGCGTGCCGTCGCCCCGGGTGGCCGTGCCGCCCTCGGCGGCCACAGGAGCCGCCGGTCCGGCGGCGGCGGCCGGCTCGGCGGCCTCGGCGTGCAGCCTGCGGGTGGCCTCGGCGACGGAGGTGCGGGGCTGGGCGGCGAGCCATGCGGCGACCAGGCGCAGCGCCGCGGGATGGCCGCCGCACTCCTGGGCGAGAGCCTCCGCGGCCCGGGGGTCGTTGGTGATCCGCACCCGGCCAACGGCCTCGGCCAGCAGGTCGACGCACGCCACCGGGTCGAGCCCGCCCAGGGTGCACGGGCGTACGTCGTGGACGCCGGGCAGCGGCCCCTCGGCCGTGGCGACCAGCAGGTTCCCCGAGCCCTTGGGCATCAGGTCCAGCAGCTGGCGGGAGTCCACGACGTCGTCCAGGACGAGGACGGCCTTGCGCCCGTTCAGGGCGGTGCGCAGTGCGGCCTGCAGTTCCTCGCGCTCCGCGGCCGGTTCGACCTCGACGTCCATCGCGCGCAGCAGCGAGCGGGCGGACTGCTCGGGCGGCACCGGACGGCCGTCGTTCTCACTGAGCCGTACGTAGAACTGGCCGCCGGGGTAGCGGTCGGCGACCTCGTGGGCGAGGCGCACGGCCAGCGCCGTCCGTCCCGAGCCCGGCCGGCCGGCCACGAGGAGCACGCGGCTGCCGTCGGGCGTCTGGCCGCGCAGGGCCGCCAGGCCCGGCCGGTCGATGTCGGCACGCAGTTCCTCGAGCTCGCGGCGGCGCCCGACGAACCCCGGCAGGCCGGGGGGCAGCGTGCCGTGTGCCGGGGTCTGCGACGCCGGCCCCCACGGGCCGTCGTCAGAGGCCGCCGCCGATGCGTCGGCGTCCAGCACGTGATCCGCCACGGGCCCACTCCCGTTCTCCTACGAACGGCAAGAGCCTAGTTCACGGTATGGGTCCAACCCCCCTGCGCGACGCGGCGGATCCGGTCAATGATCACCCTCTCGGACGATCGGATGGTCAGACCGAACGGGTCACACGGAGAACGGTCGCGCGGGCCACTCGGCCTCGGCGGGACGCAGCGCCTGCAGGCCGTCCCCCGCCCGGGCGGCCTGCAGCGCGAGCACGCCCACCACGAGGCAGTTGTTGTGCAGTTCCCCGGCGAGGACGCCGCGGACCAGCTCGTCCACCGGGACCCGGGCGAACTCCATGTCGGCCTCTTCCTCCGACACCTCGAAGCGCTCGCCCTCCACCTCGGACAGGCCCCGCGCCAGGAAGATCCGCACGGCCTCGTCGCAGCCGCCGGGCGTGGTGTACACGTCCGTGAGCACCCGCCAGTCCTCGGCCTTGACGTGGGCCTCCTCGTACAGCTCGCGCTGGGCGGCGTGCAGCGGGTTCTCGCCGGGGACGTCGAGCAGTCCGGCGGGGATCTCCCACAGCTTCATCCGCACGGGGTGGCGGTACTGCTTGAGGACCAGCACCCGGTCCCGGTCGTCGAGGGCGAGCACGGCCACCGAGCCGGGGTGGACCTGGTAGTCGCGCCGGGCGACGCCGCCGTCGGGCATGACGACGTCATCGGTGCGGACGCTGGTCTTCTTCCCGGTGAAGGGGGTGGCGGTGGCGGTGACCCGCCACTCCTCGGGAGTGTCCTTCAGCATGGTGCCCTCCGTACGCGGTACCGGGGCGGGCCGTTCGCCGGCCCGCCCCGGCAACCGTACCGATCAACCCTTGAGGCGCTCGACGGCGGCCGCGACCAGACCCGCGAACAGGGGGTGCGGACGGGTCGGGCGGGACTTGAGTTCGGGGTGCGCCTGGGTGGCCACCAGGTACGGGTGCACGTCGCGGGGGTACTCGACGTACTCGACCAGCGTGTTGTCCGGGGAGGTGCCGGAGAACACCAGGCCGGCCTTCTTCTCCAGCTCGCCGCGGTAGGCGTTGTTCACCTCGTAGCGGTGGCGGTGCCGCTCCTCGACGTAGGGCTCGCCGCCGTAGACCTCGCGGACGATGGAACCCTCGGCGAGCTTCGCCGGGTACAGGCCCAGCCGCATGGTTCCGCCGAGGTCGCCCTGGCCGGCGACGATGTCGAGCTGCTCGGCCATGGTGGAGATCACCGGGTGCGCGGTCGCGGCGTCGAACTCGGTGGAGTTGGCGTCCGGAATGCCGGCCAGGCTGCGGGCCGCCTCGATGACCACGCACTGCAGGCCCAGGCACAGACCCAGCAGCGGGATGCGGTTCTCGCGGGCGAAGGTGATCGCCGAGACCTTGCCCTCCACACCGCGGTCGCCGAAGCCGCCGGGCACGCAGATCGCGTCCACGTCGCCGAGCTGACGGGCCGCGCCGGCCGCGGTCTTGCAGTCGTCCGAGGTCACCCACTTGATGTTGACCTTGGCGTTGTTGGCGAAGCCGCCGGCGCGCAGCGCCTCGGTCACCGACAGGTAGGCGTCCGGCAGGTCGATGTACTTGCCGACGAGGGCGACCTTCACCTCGTGCTCGGGCTGGTGGACCCGCCCCAGCAGGTCGTCCCACTGCGTCCAGTCGACGTCGCGGAACGGCAGGTTCAGCTTGCGGACCACGTACGCGTCCAGGCCCTCGGTGTGCAGCACCTTGGGGATGTCGTAGATCGACGGGGCGTCGATCGCCGCGACCACGGCCTCCTCGTCGACGTCGCACATCAGCGAGATCTTGCGCTTGATGGAGGTCGGCACGTCGCGGTCGGCGCGCAGCACGATCGCGTCGGGCTGGATGCCGATGCTGCGCAGCGCGGCCACGGAGTGCTGGGTCGGCTTGGTCTTCAGCTCGCCGGAGGGGCCGATGTACGGGAGCAGTGAGATGTGCATCACGAAGACGTTGTCCCGGCCGACCTCGTGCCGGACCTGCCGCACGGACTCCAGGAAGGGCAGCGACTCGATGTCGCCGACGGTGCCGCCGACCTCCGTGATCACCACGTCCACGTCCTCGGTCGCCATGCGCCGGATGCGGGACTTGATCTCGTTGGTGATGTGCGGGATGACCTGCACGGTGTCGCCCAGGTACTCGCCGCGCCGCTCCTTGGCGATCACCGAGGAGTACACCTGGCCGGTGGTGACGTTGGCCGAGCCGGCGAGGTTCACGTCCAGGAAGCGCTCGTAGTGGCCGATGTCCAGGTCGGTCTCGGCGCCATCGTCCGTGACGAACACCTCACCGTGCTGGAACGGGTTCATCGTGCCCGGGTCCACGTTGAGGTACGGGTCGAGCTTCTGCATGGTGACGCGCAGACCCCGGGCCTTGAGCAGTGCGCCGAGGCTGGAGGCGGTCAGTCCCTTGCCGAGCGAGGAGGCGACACCCCCAGTGACGAAGAGGTGCTTGGTCGTCGTGGATTTGGGCGGCAGTGCCAACAGGGGGCTCCCGTGGTCGCGAGGTGGTGGTCGGGACGGCACCATGGTGATGAAGAGGGGTGTCGTCGCGGCGGTTCAGTGGTTCAGGCCACCGGCCCACGGGCTACCAGGGTATCAGTGACGCGCACCAGACGGTGCGGGCGGCTCTCTGACGAAAAACGCGGTCACCGGGAGTTTGGTACGACAAAATGCACCCGACCGGCCCAGCGGGGGCGGTCGTCGCTTCCGCACAGCCCGCGTTGTCGTCGTATCCTGCTCGGACACATCGATTCGATGCGAGTGAACCGGCACGGCACTACCCCGCCCGCTCCCGGGAAAGAGCTCGTCGACAGATCCACAGACCGCAATCACCGCCCCAGTCCCAAGGGGCGCCGCCGTCGTTCGACTGGGAGACCTACGTGGCCGGGCGTATCGAGGATTACGCACTCATCGGCGATATGCAGACCGCCGCCCTGGTGTGCCGGGACGGCACGGTCGACTGGCTGTGCCTGCCCCGCTTCGACTCCCCCGCGATCTTCGCGGGCCTCCTCGGCACCGAGGAGCACGGCTACTGGCGGCTCGGCCCCGCCCACGCGAACGGCACCCCGTCCCCGGCCGCCACCCGGCGCCGCTACCGGGGCGACTCCCTGGTGCTGGAGTCCGAGTGGGACACCCCCCGCGGCACGGTCCGTGTGATCGACTTCATGCCGCCGCGTGACGGCGCCCCCCAGCTGATCCGGATCGTCGAGGGCGTCAGCGGCCGGGTGCCGATGCGGTCCGCGCTGCGCATGCGCTTCAGCTACGGCTGGGTCGTGCCGTGGGTGCACAAGGTGGGCGAGCGCACCGTCGCCGTCGCCGGCCCGGACTCCGTCTGGCACGACACCGATGTCGAGACGTACGGCAAGGACCTCACCACCTACGCGGACTTCACGGTCTCGCCCGGCGACCGCATCGCCTTCACCATCAGCTGGCAGCCCTCGCACAAGGAGCCGCCCCCGCTCGCCGAGCCCGAGGCGTCGCTGGAGGCCACCGAGGACTTCTGGCGGGAGTGGGTCGCCCAGTGCACCTACCACGGCCCCTACCGGGACGCCGTGGTCCGCTCCCTGATCACCCTCAAGGCCCTGACGTACGGGCCGACCGGCGGCATCGTCGCCGCCCCCACCACCTCCCTGCCCGAGGACATCGGCGGCGTCCGCAACTGGGACTACCGCTTCACCTGGCTGCGCGACGCGGCGATCACCCTGTCCTCCCTGCTGCGCACCGGCTACCGCGACGAGGCCCGCGCCTGGCGCGAGTGGCTGCTGCGCGCGGTCGCCGGCGACCCGGAGAACCTGCAGATCATGTACGGCATCGCCGGTGAGCGCGAGCTCGGCGAGACCGAGCTGGACTGGCTGCCCGGCTACGAGGGCTCGATCCCGGTCCGGGTCGGCAACGGCGCGGCCCACCAACTGCAGCTCGACGTCTACGGCGAGGTCACCGAGGCCCTGCACCTGGCGCACATGACCGGCCTGGCCCGCAACGACTACGCCTCGCTGCTGCAGATCCGGCTCATCCAGTACCTGGAGGACCACTGGGACGAGCCGGACGAGGGCATCTGGGAGGTCCGCGGCCCGCGCCGGCACTTCGTCCACTCCAAGGTCATGGCCTGGGTCGCCGTCGACCGCACCGTCAAGCTCATCGAGTCCGGCGAGGTCGACGGCCCGCTGGAGCGCTGGCGCGACCTGCGCGACGAGATCCACCGCGACGTGTGCGAGAAGGGCTACGACAAGGAACGCAACACCTTCACGCAGTCCTACGGCTCGCGCGAGCTGGACGCCTCGCTGCTGCTCATCCCGCAGGTCGGCTTCCTGCCGCCGGACGACAAGCGCGTCATCGGCACCATCGAGGCGATCCAGCGGGAACTGTCCACCGAGGACGGCTTCGTGCTGCGCTACCCGACCGACGCCCCGCCCGGCGGCGAGAACCTGGACGGCCTCCCCGGCGACGAGGGCGCCTTCCTCGCGTGCTCCTTCTGGCTCGCCGACGACCTCGCCATGATCGGCCGGGTCGACGAGGCCCGCAGGCTCTTCGAGAAGCTGCTGGCGCTCCGCAACGACCTCGGCCTGCTGGCCGAGGAGTGGGACCCGCGGCTGCAGCGGCAGGTCGGCAACTTCCCGCAGGCCTTCAGCCACGTGCCGCTGATCGACACGGCGCTGCGGCTCACCGCGAGCGGCGCGTACGGCGGCTGACGCACCGCCGCCGCCCGCGAAGCGGCCCTCAGGACGAGGTCAACTCGTCGTAGATGCTGAGCACTTGGGCGACCGTGTCATCCTCGGTCGGCCAAGTGGCGGCCTGCACGGGACCGGCCGCGGCGAACCCCGCACGCCGTGCCGGGTCCCCCAGCAGACGCGTGACGGTGTCCGCGAGCGTCTTCGGATTGCCGTAGGGCACCAACACCGCTGCCTCGCCGACGAGTTCGGGCGTACCACCGACGGAGGTCGCCACCAGCGGCGCCCCGGCGTGCAGCGCCTCCTGCGCGAGAAGGGACCGCGCCTCCCAGCGCGACGGCAGCACCACCACGTCGGCGGCGGCGAGGAGTTCGGGCACGTCGTCGCGGCGGCCGAGCAGCCGCACCGGCAGCCCCTCGCTGTCGATCCGCTCCTGGAGCTCCGTACGCAGCGAGCCCTCGCCCGCGACGACCAGCAACGGCGCCGGGTCGAGCCCCGCCCAGCCGTGGGCCGCGTCCAGCAGCAGGTGATACCCCTTGCGCGCCTCCAGACGGCCCACCGCGAGCAGCAACGGACGCTCCCCCACGGCGAATTCGTCCCGGGTCTTGTACCGGCGCCGCTCCGCCTCCGCCACCGCCTCCGGGGACGGCGCGGCCCGCGGCGGCGCCGGCACCCCGATCGGCCCGAGCCGGGCGTCCCGGGCCCCGGCCGCACGGGCCCGGTCCACCAGGTCCGACGAGGCGCCCAGCACGACCGCCGCCGCCCGCGCCACCCGGCGCTCCAGCAACCGCAGCAC